>JBQCJO010000500.1:0-7213 GCA_051952735.1 Rhizomicrobium sp. | reverse complement strand
TCGACGGATACGCGCGCGAGATATTCGGTGCGGTCGTCCTCCACCGAGAACAGAACCGACTTGCTGTCGTTGCTCCACGACACATTGCCGATGTTGCGATCGTGCGAAGGTGTGAGGATTTTCGCCTGCCCGCCATTCGCCGGGATGATCGCCAGCTTGTTTGTGGCGTAAGCGATCAGCCTGGGTTCGCCGCCCTGCCAGTAGGCGATGTATTTCCCATCGGGGCTCCAGGCCGGATAGGAGCCGGTATCGAAACGGCCTGGCGCATTGTCCACGCCGGTATAGGTCGTGATCTGTTTCGGCTGCGCCCCCTTTTGCGCCGCGACCGTGTAGATGTCCCAATTGTCCACGCGGTCCGCATCGGGATGGCGGTTGCTCGCGAAGGCGATGGATTTGCTGTCCGGCGACCACGCGGGCAGCGCGTCGTCGTAATCGCCCGTCGTGACCTGTTCGATCTTCTTCGTGGCGACATCGAGGACATAGATGTGATCGCGCCGGTGCGTGAGATAGCCGGTCACATCCTCCATGAAATAATAGCGGTCGATGACGATCGGCTTTTGCGTCTTGTCGTCATCGTCGTCTTTGCCGTCCTTGTCATTCGGATCGGGATCGGTGGCGATGACTGCGATCTTCTTGCCATCCGGCGACCAGGCGTAGTCCACCACGCCGCCTTTCATATCCGTGACTTTCTGGGCTTCGCCGCCGGCGCGGTTCATCAGCCAAAGCTGATCGTTCTTCTTGTCGTCCATGCGGCCGGAGGTGAAAGCGAGCCAGCGCCCGTCCGGGCTGAAGCGGGGCGTGCCTTCGCTTTCCTTCGGACGGTTGGTGAGCTGGACGGTTTGCGATCCGTCGAAACGCGTCATCCAGATATGCGTATGACGCTTGTCCGCCTTTGCATCCACCGTGCGCACGGCGTAGGCGATCCAGTTGCCGTCCGGCGCGATCTGCGGGTCGGAGACGTCGCGCATCTTGTAAAGATCGTCCGGCGTCAATGTCCGCGGCGGTGCGGCGATGCTCACCGCAGGTGCCAACACGGCAAGCGCGATTATCGCTACGAAATGCTTCTTCATATTGCCCCCAACAAAATCCCTAACGCGATGCTTTCGCGAGTTCGCGTCTTTCCGCAGCCGTCAGATCGAGTCCCGCGGCGACCGCAAACTGTCCCTTCGCCTCGTCCGTGTCGTCCGAATAAAGAAGCGCCTCGGCCCATTTCAGATGCAACCGTCCCCAGTTCGGCGCATAGGCATTCGCCTGCTTGAATTTCGCAAGCGCCAGGTCGGACCGGTTCTGCATCATCAGCGCTTCGCCCCAACCTTCCAGCGGATCGGCGAAGTGCGCGCCCTGGGCATGCGCGGCTTTGAACTTTTCGACAGCGCCGGCCGCATCGCCCTTGTCCAGAAGCATCATGCCCCAATCGGTGTTCGCGAACGGAATGGATGGCGAGCGTTGCGCCACCATGTTGAACCAGTAGGCCGCCGCATCCCAGCGATGTTCGATGGCGGCGATGCGCCCACGCATGCGCCCGCACAGATCGCAATCGAGCGGCGTATGCTCGATGCGCCGCTTGGCGCCGTCGGCATCTCCGCGCATCGCCATCGCAAGCGACGCATAAGGCCTGATCGTGTTCATCTCGAACTGGATGGCGCCCGGGCCGAGCTGTGCGGCCATCACCTCCAGCGTATCCGCAAGCGCCATGGTGTCCCGCCACCGGCCCATGACGGCGTAAGCGCCGAACAGGTTTGCCGTGCGGTTGACGATCACACTGCGGTCGCTCGTCATGGAATTGTCCGCGATGGCGCTATGAACGCCGGCGCCGTCGTGCATGTAGGCATATGCCACCATGTCGGCCTGATGCAGCGATTCAATCAGTCCGCCGGAATCGGGCAGGTTCTCGCCCTTCGCATCCAGCGCCAATTGCTGCTTGTAGTCCCCAAGCAAGCTTGCGATTCCGGCCTGCGCCGAAACGGCGTTGATCGCGGCGGAGCGCGGATCCATATCGGACGAGTCGCCGCCGCGCAGCGCGGCCACGAGCTTGCGATACCAGATCAATGCCTGCTCATCGTGCTGACTCTGCGCTTCGCCGCCCGCGATATCGAGGATGGCAATGGCGAAGTTCGGCCTGAGCGCAAGCGCCTTGTGCAGCACGCGCATGCTTTCATCGCGCTGATTGCGCGTGCCATAGACCGTGGAGAGTCCGATATAGGCCCAAGCGCGATCCTGCAGCGAACCGTTTTCCGCAAGCTTGCGATAAGCGGCATCGGCGCGCGATTGGTCGTTCTGATCGAGACTGCCGAGATACACCGCGTAACGATAAGGCTGCGTGCGCGCGTAAACGCTCTCCGCCGCCTGCTGCAGCAGCTTGTCGAAATCGGCTTCCTTGCCGGTGAAGAGCGGCCCAGCGTCGCTGCCGACGCGCGCGGTGAGAACGATATTCCCCGAAGCGTCGCGGAAAACCTCGCCGCTGATATGCGTCACATTGCCGAGCCATTCGTGCAGATAATCGTTGAGCTGTCCGATGGAGACGCCGGTTTCGGGAATCTGGACCTTGATGTCCTTGCCCCAGTCGTTCGCGTAGCTGGAGGCGGCACGGCTGGAGACGGTCTGCGCCTGAAGATGCGACAGCCGGTCGAGCAGGCGCGCGGCAACGACCTCGCCGGTCAGTCCGCGATTGGACATGTCGGTCGGCACCGAGAAGCTTTCGATCACCAACCCGTTGTCATGCGCGGCGGACCAGACGGCGGAGGCGATGCCCACGAAAATCAGAAGGATGACCAGCCCGACCACGATCTCCGCGGACGCATAGAGCCATTCGCGGAAGTGGCTGAGATGGAGCTGTTCGAGTTGCTTCTGCAGAACCTCGGTCTTGGCCGCCAGGAAGCGCGAGGCCACACCGCCGGAATCCCCACCCTTCACCTGCTCGAAGGCCAGCTCTTCGGCAATGTCCTCGTCGTCGTCTTTTGGATCGGCCATGCGCCCTCGCCTGCCGGGTTCTTATAGCGACAGACGGGCGCAGGCGGAAAGCGCCAACCGGCTGTTTGCCCCTGAGAATTTCGCTTCCTATGATGCCCGCAGATAATATTGGGGGCTTGAAAATGCTGGGGCAGATGCAGGACTGGCCGTTGCTGGTCCACAAGATCATCGATCACGCCGCGCTTTATCACGGTGACCGCGAAATGGTGACGCGGGAGATCGACGGACCGATCACGCGCACCAACTATCGCACCATCGCCGGCCGCGCGCGCCGCGTCGCCAGGGCACTGGTGAAAGCGGGCATCAAGAACGGCGACCGCGTCGGCACGCTGGCGTGGAACACGCATCGCCATCTGGAAGCGTGGTACGGCATCGCGGGCATGGGCGGGGTCTATCACACGCTCAATCCGCGCCTGCATCCGGACCAGATCGCCTGGATCGCCAACCATGCCGACGACAAGGCGCTGTTCTTCGACACCACCTTCACGCCAATCGTCGAGCAGATCGCGCCCAAGCTGAAGAAGGTCAAATTCTTCGTCGCGCTGACGGACAAAGCGAACCTGCCGAAGACGAAGCTCAAGAAGCTTTATGCTTACGAAGATTTCATCGCAAAGGTGGACGACAAATTCGAATGGAAGGACGTCGGTGAGAACACGGCCTGCGGGCTTTGCTACACCTCGGGCACGACAGGCAATCCGAAAGGCGTTCTCTATTCCCACCGCTCCAACGTCATCCATGCACTGATGGCGGGGCAGACGGACGCGCTCGGCGTCAGCGGCAAAGACACGATCCTGCCCATCGTCCCGATGTTTCACGCCAATGCGTGGGCGCTCGCATTCACCGCGCCGATGATCGGCGCCAAGCTCGTCATGCCCGGCTCCAAACTCGACGGCGCATCGGTGTGCGAACTTCTCGAAACCGAGAAGATCACCATGAGCGCCGCCGTGCCGACGGTATGGCTCGGTTTGCTGCAATATCTCGAGCAGACGGGAAAGACGCTGCCGCATCTGAAGCGCGTGGTGATCGGCGGCTCCGCCTGCCCGCGTTCGATGATCGAAACCTTCGAGACCAAATACGACGTGGAAGTCGTGCACGCCTGGGGCATGACGGAGATGAGCCCGCTCGGCACGCTGGGCAGCTTGAAATCGCATCTTGTCGACCTGCCCTACACCGAGAAGCTCGACATCAAGTGCAAGCAGGGGCATCCGCCGTTCGGCGTCGAGATGAAGATCGTCGATGACAAGAACAAGGAATTGCCGCGCGACGGCAAAACCTTCGGCCGCCTGAAAGTGCGCGGCCCTGCCATCGCCAAGGGCTATTTCAAAGGCGACGGCAAAAGCTCCTTCGACAAGAAGGGCTGGTTCGATACCGGCGACGTCGCGACGCTCGACAAGGATGGCTACATGACCATCGTGGACCGCGCGAAGGACGTTGTGAAATCCGGCGGCGAATGGATCTCCACCATCGACATCGAGAATCTCGCGGTCGGCCATCCCGCCGTTGCCGAAGCCGCCGTGATCGGCGTGGCGCATCCCAAATGGGACGAGCGGCCGCTTCTCATCATTGTGTTGAAGCCGGGCAAGACGGCGACAAAGGAAGACATCTTGAAATTCCTCGAAGGCAAAATCGCCAAGTGGTGGATGCCGGACGATGTTGTCTTCGTGGATGAGATACCGCATACCGCCACCGGGAAAATCCTGAAAACGGCGCTGCGCGAGCGCTTCGGCAAACACAAGCTGCCGACTGCCTGAGAACACGCGAGAGAGGGGAGACGATGCGGGCTTTGCCGGCGCTGGCCAAAACCACCTTTGCGGGATTCCTCGTCTCGCTGGCGGTGGGCCTCGTCGCCGCGCTCGGCACGCGATTGGGCCTTTGGAGCATCGACTTCGGCCTGCTCAAGCTCTTTCCGTGGTGCGTGGGCATCGGGATTCTCACGGTCGCCGCGGGCATCGTGTGGGCGCTATGGGCCATGATCGCCAATGACAGCACCGGCGCACGGTATGGGTTGATCGGCCTGATCGGCGCGATCGTGGTGCTCTACAATCCCCTCACCGAATTTTCGGACGCTTACGGCATGCCCGCGATCGCCGATGCAACCACGGACACCGAGCGTCCGCCGGTCTTCGTATCGCTTCTTTCGCAGCGCGGCCCGGACGCGAGCGCACCCGATTACAATCGCGATGCGCCGATGACATTCGACGGAAAGGCTTCCACCGTCTCCCTCGTTCAGCACAAATATTATGGCGAGATCCATTCGGTCGCGATCCTCATGTCGCCGGAGCGCCTGTTCAAGCGCGCGGTCAGCGCGTCCTATGCGATGGGTTGGGATGTCGTCGCCATTGCACCCGACGAAGGCCGCATCGAAGCGACGGACACCTCGCTCTTCTTCGGCATCAAGGACGATATCGTCATCCGCGTGAAGCCGTCCGGCATGGGCGCGAAGCTCGATATCCGCTCCAAGGCGCGGTTCGACGGCGATTATCACGCCAACCGCAACGTCCTGCGCATCCGCAATTTCATGAAGGCGTTGGCGCAGACGCCCTGACGCTCATTTGAGCCGGTAACGACCGCCATCGTTGACGACCCGGCCCTCGCCTTCGAGCTGGATCAGATGCGCGAGCACCGAGCGCGACGCCGCCGGATGCAGCCGCTTGTCCACGTCGGCATACATGCGCGCCACCATCTCGGGAATGGTCAAAAGTCCATCCTTGATGCACGCAACGATCTGCCGTTCGCGATCGAGGCGATGCTCGAGATAGGCCGCGAGAAATGGTCCCGGATTTGTCACCGGTGCGCCATGCGTCGGATAGAGCGTGGCGTCGCTGCGCGCCATCAGCTTCTTCACGCTCGCCATATATTGCGCCATGTCGCCGTCCGGTGGCGTCACGACGGTCGTTGACCATCCCATGATGTGATCGCCGGTGAAGAGCGCATTCTCTTCTTTCAGCGCATAACACATGTGGTTGGAAGTATGCCCTGGCGTGAACACGCATTCGAAGGTGAAGCCGTTGCCTTGAATGATCTCGCCATCCTTCACGCGGACATCGGGCATGAACTGCATGTCGCCGCCCTCTTCCACGCGCACGCCGTCTTCCAGCTTGCCAGAACCGTGGGGCCCGAACGCATAAGTCTTTGCGCCCGACCATTCCTTCAGCGGCTTCGCCGCGGGCGAGTGATCGGAATGGGTGTGCGTAACGAGAATATGCGTGATGCGCCGCCCTTCCAGCGCGCGCTTGAGCGCATCGACATGCGCCGTATCGTCCGGACCCGGATCGATCACCGCGACATCCTTGCCGCCCACAATATAGACGCCCGTGCCCTTGAAGGTGAACGGCCCCGGATTGTCCGCGACCACACGGCTGATCAACGGCGAGACGCGGACCTCGCTTTCATAGCGTGCATCGAACTCGCGGATGAAGGGGATAGCCATGTCACTCTTTCCTGCGCATGCGGTTGCGGCGGGCATGCGCCTTGGGATTGGTGCGACGGATCATATGCTTCACCATCGCCGGCATGCGATGGGCGGTATTCTCGATGCTGCGTGAAAACCACTCGAAGCGGTGCCGCGCATATTGCAGGAAACGCCGGAAGACCTTGGAATGTTGCGAAAGGATCGCGCAGCCGAGCAAGAACGGCACCACACCGATAAGCGGGATGGGGATCGGCATGGGTGTGATGACAAGCCCGCCGATGAGGAGCAGCCAACCCGCGACCAGATAGAAAAAACGCTTCATGCACCCTTACGCTTTGCCGCAGCGCCCGCAAGTCACCGGGCCTGGGCCGGAAAGTGGTTTGGCCAGCGCCGAAATGCAATGCGGTTTGACCCACACTGTGACCGGCCTTAGCGTCACAATATTGACGGGGGGAAAATGCGCTCTTTGATTGTGGCCACGGCGGCCTTCATTTCGCTTGTCTTCGCGACGGCGGTGTCCGCGGAGGAGACCGCGCCTTCAGCGAACACCCCAAAGCTCGCGAACGGTCACGGCAACAATTGTGCGTCTGACTATTATCCGGCCGACGCCGTCCGGCTCGGTGAGGAAGGACCCACTACCGTCGCCGTCCACATAGATGCGACCGGAAAGCCGACCGGCGTGGATATCACGGCATCGTCCGGGTTCGCGGACTTGGATCAGGCTTCGCGAGATTGTGTCATGAAGAACTGGCACTTCTCGCCGGCGACGGAGAATGGCAAACCGGTTGCAAGCGTCAAACAATATCGGATCGTCTGGAAGTTGAACGATAG
>JBQCJO010000499.1:0-13604 GCA_051952735.1 Rhizomicrobium sp. | reverse complement strand
TAAAGCAGCCTGTTAACCGGCCTTCAATCCCGCGCTTAACGGTTTCTTACGGAGCCATGGGCAAACTGCCCCAGCGGAACTGCGCCCGGTGCGCGCCGCGCGGGGACGACGTTTGAGCGACAAAGATCACGCCCAACAACTGGCAAAGGCCGCGCTCGACGCGATGGCCGATCGCGGCGTCGCGCCCACACCTGCCAATTACGAGATTTTCTTCGCCTATGTGTCGGGCGAGAACGTCGCCGTCGCGCGCATCATCAACGACCGCATCAAAGCCAAGCTGCCGTTCACGCAGCCGATGCTGGACGATCTGCGCGAACGTTTCTTCTCCGTCGCGCGCATCGAAAAGGCCGTGGAGAAAACAAGCTCCGACCTGACCGGCGCGGTGAACGCGGTGTTCGAGCGTTTGGAAACCCATGGCCGCGACGCCGAAGCCTATAGCCGCACACTGTCCGCCGCGAGCGGCGAGCTGGACGGCAAGCAATCGCCGGAAGCCATGCGCAAGCTGGTGGACAATCTCGTCGCCGCCACGCATGCGATGGAAACCCGCACGAAGGATCTCGAAGCCGATCTTCAGCGCTCCTCGCAAAGCGTCAGTGAGTTGAAGGCGAAGCTCGATGATGTGCGCAAGGAAACGCTCACCGACGTCCTCACCGGCATCCCCAATCGCAAGGCGTTCGATCTGGAGCTTGATCGCGCCATCGAGATGGCGCGCAGCGAAGACACGCCGCTGTGCCTCTTCATGTGCGACATCGACCACTTCAAGCGATTCAACGACACCTTCGGCCATCAGACGGGCGATCAGGTTCTTCGCCTCGTCGGCGGCTGCTTGGCGGAGAACGTCAAAGGTCGCGACACGGCCGCGCGCTATGGCGGCGAAGAGTTCGCGGTCATCCTTCCCCACACCGCGCTCGGCGACGCCGTCTTCGTCGCGAACGTCATTCGCCGCGCCGTCGAGTCCAAGAAGCTGGTGAAGAAGACAACCGGCGACATCCTCGGTTCGATCTCCATCTCGATCGGCGTCTCGCAATTGTCGCCGGGTGACGACAAGGCAAGCCTCATCGCCCGCGCGGACAATTGCCTCTATGGCGCCAAGCGCACCGGCCGCAATCGCGTCGTCAGCGAAGCGGATGCCGAAGCGTCCGCCCACGTTGACGCGGCGTAATTAGACTCCCGCTTTAATCCCGCTTCTTGCACGCCTATGCTCGCCCTCGGACAAATTCGAGGAACGACCATGCGCAAGGATTTCGACCGCTGCCACGTCACGGCGCACGGCAACATCGCGGTTCTCACCATGAATCATCCCGAAGTGCTGAATGCCGCTTCGGTGAAGATGGTCTACGGCATGATCGACGCGGTGGAATATATCGAGAAGTCGGGCGAGTTCCGCGCGATCGTGCTCACCGGCGAAGGGCGCGGTTTTTGCGCCGGCGCCAATCTCACCGAAGTGCCGGAAGAAGGTGCGCAGCGCGGCGGCGTCGGCTCGGCACTCGAAGTCGCCTATCATCCCCTGCTCCGCCGTTTCCGCGATCTGAAGATGCCGATGATCACCGCCGTGAACGGCGCGGCTGCCGGTGTCGGCATGAGCCTCGCGCTGATGGGCGACATCATCGTTGCCGCGCAATCGGCATACTTCCTTCAGGCCTTCGCGCGCATCGGCCTCGTGCCGGATGGCGGCTCGACCTGGCTGCTGCCCCGTCTCGTCGGCCTTGCCCGCGCCAAAGAGCTCTCGCTTCTCGCCGAAAAGCTTCCCGCCGAGAAAGCGCTCGAATGGGGCCTCATCAATCGCGTCAGCGACGACGGCGCGTTGATGGACGATGCCTTGAAGCTCGCGCAACGTCTGGCCGACGGTCCCACGCAAACACTCTCGCTCATCCGCAAGCTCTATTGGGACAGCCCGCACAATTCTTATGAAGTGCAACTCGACCAGGAAAAGCAGTCGCAGCAGAAGGCGGGCAAGACAAAGGACTTCGTCGAAGGCGTGCTGGCTTTCACCCAGAAGCGGCCTGCAAAGTTCAAAGGCGAATAGCTGCCGCTAGTGGGAAATCCCACTAGTCCTGACGCGTTTGTAATGCTGCGGCGCAAGATGCATGCGTCACGCGGACGTGAAGCGAAACATCCCTTCGCTCCACAGAAGCGCGCCTTGCGCCCACTGGCAAAAAGCGGCCCTAATCCCACTTAAGAAAAGCGTCCGGCCGGGATTCGGCCAGGGCGGCAGGGGTTTTTGGGCACTTACCACTTTGGGAGTTTGAATATGCGACGGAGCCTAATTGCGCTCGCGGGCGTGGCATGCGCCGCCTGTGTGAGCGTTGCCGCGTTGGCGGCCGGTGGCCACACACAATATGGAACATGGGGCGTCGACCTGTCCGCGATGGACAAGAGCGTGCAGCCCGGCGACAACTTCTTCAGCTATGTGAACGGCAACTGGTACAAAAAGGCCGTTATCCCGGCTGATCGTTCCAGCATTGGCTCCTTCGTCCAGTTGCGCATCCGCAGCGAACAACAGATGCAGGAGATCGCGGCCTCTCTCGACGCGAAGCCGTATGACCAGCTCTCGGACGAAGAGAAGAAGCTGCGCGACCTCTATGACGCCTTCAACGACCAGAAGCAGATCGATGCCGCGGGCCTCACACCCGCCAAGCCCGATCTGGACTACATCGCAAACCTGAAGTCCCTCAATGACGTCGCAACAGCGATGGGCCGTCCCGATCTCGGCCTGGATAGTCCGTTCGGCGGCGGCATCGGCCCGAACACGAAAGACCCGACGCGATATCAGGTGTTCCTTGGGCAGTCCGGCCTCGGCATGCCCGATCGCGATTATTATCTGAAGACCGACGCGGAAATCGTCAAAACGCAGGACGCCTACAAGGCGCATCTCGCGAAGGTTTTCACGATGGTCGGCCTCAGCGATCCGGACAAGCGGGCGGCAGGCGTATACGACCTCGAGCATAAGCTCGCGGAAGTGATGTGGTCGCGCGAAGAGGATCGCGACGTGGACAAGACCGTCAATCCGATGACGATCTCGCAGCTCAAGACTTTGGCACCGAAATTCCCGTGGGATGCTTACTTCAAGGCGTCCACGATACCCACGACGGATGCACATGGCGAGCGCGTGATGATCGTGGCGGAGAACACAGCGTTCCCGAAGATCGCCGAAGTGTTCGCGGATACGCCGGTTTCGGTATGGCGCGATTATCTGACCGCACATTACATCCACACCTATGCGGCCTATCTGCCGTCCTCGTTCGATGAGGAGAACTTCGCGTTCTACGGCACGGTGCTGTCCGGTAGCACCCAGCAGCTCCCGCGCGCCACGCGCGCGGCGCATCTGCTGGACAACAGCATGGGTGAAGCGCTCGGCAAGCTTTACGTCGCCAAATACTTCCCGCCGGAAGCCAAGGCGAAAGCCGAAGACCTGGTGCACAACCTGCTCAAGGCTTACGACGCCGATATCCGCACACTGGCATGGATGACCCCGGCGACGCGCGAGAAGGCGCTCTTTAAGCTGCATCACTACACGCTGAAGATCGGCTATCCCGACAAGTGGCGCGATTATTCGGCACTGGTCATCAAGCGCGATGACCTGCTGGGCGACATCAAGCGCGCCAATCTGTTCGAGTTCAACCGCCAGCTGGTGCGCATCGATCAGCCGGTGGACAAGACCGAATGGGGTATGTCGCCGCCGACGGTGAACGCCTATTACAACCCGCAGGCCAACGAGATCGTGTTCCCGGCCGCCATCCTGCAGCCGCCGTTCTTCGACCCGAACGCGGACGATGCCGTGAACTATGGCGGTATCGGCGCGGTGATCGGACACGAGATCAGTCACGGCTTCGACGACCAGGGCAGCAAGTTCGACGCCGTCGGCGCGGTGGCCAACTGGTGGACCGACGAAGACCGCAAGGCCTTCGACCAGCGCGTGAAGGCGCTGGGCGCGCAATACGACTCTTACGAGCCGTTGCCAGGCCTGCACATCAAGGGCAACAACACGATGGGTGAGAACATCGCCGACAATGCCGGCATCACCATCGCGCTGAAGGCCTATCACATCTCGCTGAACGGCAAGAAAGCGAAGGTGCTCGACGGTTACACCGGCGATCAGCGCTTCTACCTGTCCTACGGCCAGATCTGGCAGGCCAAGATGCGCGAAAGCGCGTTGCGCCAGCAGGTGCTCTCCAACGAGCACAGCCCCGGCGAATTCCGCGCCATCGGGGCCACGCGCAACCAGGACGAATGGTATGCCGCGTTCCCGAGCATCAAGCCGGGACAGAAGTATTATCTCGCGCCCGATCAGCGCGTGCACTTCTGGTAATCACGACAACAACGCCGCGGAGGAAACTCCGCGGCGTTTTTCTTTTTCTTCGGGAGATTTCGATGAAACGCCGCCTGCTTCTCGCCGCCCTTCTCGTTTCCACCAGCGCCGCCTTCGCTGCCGACACCACTGCCAATGGCCCACAGATCAAGCCATGGGGCATTTATCTCAACTACGTCGATACCGCACAGAAGCCGGGCGACAACTTCTTCGACTACGGCAACGGCAAGTGGCTGAAGACGGCGCAGATCCCGTCGGACCGCAGCTATGCGGGCGTAAATCTGGAAATCGACAAGCAGAACGAGGCGCGGCTGAGAGGAATCGTCGCCGATCTTTCCACGCGCAAGGATTTGTCGCCGGAAGAAACCAAGCTGCGCGATTTCTACAATTCCTTCGTGGATCAGAAGACCATCGACGCGCAGGGCCTCAAACCCGTGCAGGCCGATCTCAACCGCATCGAAGGCCTGAAAACGCTGGATGATGTGGCGCGTGCGATGGGCGATCCCGCGCTGTCGCTGGACGGTCCCTATTCCATGTATCTCGCGCCCGACGACAAGCATCCCACGGCCTATGCCGTGGACGTGTTCCAATCCGGCCTCGGTCTGCCCGATCGCGACTACTACTTGCGCAACGACAAGGAGATCGTCGCCACACGCGAGGCATACAAGAAGTATATCGCGCAGATGCTGGGCTTCGCCGGCGTGAAGGATGCCGGCGCGCGCGCCGCCGCCGTGTTCAAGCTCGAGAACGACATGGCCCAAGTGCATTGGGCCGCGGAAGACCGCCGCGATCCTGACAAGGTCTATAACCCGATGACCGTCGCGGAGCTGCAGAAGTTTGCGCCGCAATTTCCCTGGTCCGCCTACCTGACTTCGGCGGGGATTCCTGCGACGTCGCCAAAGGGCGAGCGCAAGGTCATCGTGATGGAGAAATCGGCATTCCCGAAACTCGCCGCCATCTTTGCCGCCACGCCGGTTTCCGTTTGGCGCGACTATCTGACGGTGCATTACCTCCACGCCTTCGCCAGCTATCTGCCCAAGACCATCGACGATGCGAACTTCGCGATGTACGGCAAGACGATCCGCGGCCAGAAGGCGCAGCTCGACCGTCAGACGCGCGGCATCCATCTGCTCGACGACGATATGGGCGAAGCCCTGGGCAAGATGTATGCGGCGAAATATTTCCCGCCCGAAGCCAAGGCGAAGGCCAAGCTCCTCGTCGATAATCTGATGAAAGCCTATGAGGCCGACATCAAGACATTGCCATGGATGACGCCCGCTACGCGCGAAAAGGCGCTGAACAAGCTGCATCACTACATCCTGAAGATCGGTTATCCCGACAAGTGGCGCGACTATTCCGCGCTCACGATCCAGCCGGGTCAGATTGTGCAGAATGTAAAGGCCGCCGGCGTGTTCGACTGGAACCGCCAGGTGAAACGCATCGATCAGCCGGTGGATCGCGCCGAATGGGGCATGACGCCGCCGACCAACAACGCCTATTACAATCCCACCACCAACGAGATCTGCTTCCCCGCGGGTATCTTGCAGCCGCCTTACTTCGACGCCAAAGCGGATGATGCGGCGAACTATGGCGGCATCGGCGCCACCATCGGCCACGAGATCAGCCACGGCTTCGACGATCAGGGCGCGAAATACGATTGGGACGGCACCTTGCGCGACTGGTGGACGGCGCAGGACACGAAGAACTTCGAAGCCCAGACCAACGCCATCGCCGCGCAATACGACCAGTATGAACCCCTGCCCGGCATCCACATCAAGGGCAAGCTCACCAACGGCGAGAACATCGCGGACATCGCCGGCCTCGTTATCGCCTACAAGGCCTATCACATCGCGCTCGGCGGCAAGCCCGCGCCGGTGCTGAACGGCATGACCGGCGATCAACGCTTCTATGTCGCCTATGCGCAAAGCTGGCGCGAGATCCGGAGCGCCGGCACGACCCGCGCGCAACTGCTGAGCAATCCGCACAGCCCAGCCGAGTATCGCGTGAACGGCGTGGTACGAAACGACAATGGCTGGTACGCCGCATTCCCGGCCGTCAAACCCGGCGACAAATTCTATCTGCCGCCGGACAAGCGCGTGCCCGTCTGGTGAACAATATCTGTTGATTTCATAAAGACGTCCGGCTGAGCGGGGGAGCGAACGCGCAACCGGACGTCCATTCAACAAGGAGAAGAAGAATGAAGCCACTCGCGTTCGCGGTCAGCGCCCTCGCGCTGACGAGCCTGCTTGCCACGGCCGATGCCCAGCCGGCGGCAAAGCCAACCTATGGCGCCTGGGGCGTCGATCTTTCCGGCATGGACAAGTCGGTGAAGCCCGGCGACGACTTCTTCGACTACGCCAACGGCACCTGGTTCAAGAACGCGGTGATCCCCGCGGACCGCACCTCCACCGGTTCCTTCCAGGACCTGCAGATCCTCAGCGAAAAGCGCATGAAGGACATCGTGGCCGAGCTGAAAACCCGGCCTTACGCGCAACTCTCCGACGAAGAAAAGAAGATCGTCGATCTCTTCAACGCCTTCATGGACACCGCGCAGATCGAAAAGCGCGGCCTTGATCCCGTGAAGAAGGACCTCGCGCGCTTCGCCTCTCTGAAAACCGCCGACGACGTCGCCCGCGCAATGGCCGATCCCGCCATCCCCGCCGACAGCCTGTTCGGCGGCTACATCAGCGCCGACGCGAAAGACCCCGCGCAATATTCGCTCTTCGTCACCCAGTCCGGTCTCGGCATGCCCAACCGCGACTACTACCTGAAGGACGATCCGGCGCTGGCGCAGACGCGCGACGCCTACCGCAAATATCTCACGACGATGCTCACCCTCTCCGGCGCGAAGGATGCGCAGAAACGCGGCGACGCCGTGTTCGCGCTGGAAACGGAGATCGCCAAAATCCACTGGCCGTCCGCCGACCGCCGCAACGCGGACAAGACCTACAACCCGATGACGGAAGCCGAACTCGCGTCCTATGCGCCGGGCTTCCCGTGGGCCACGTTCTTCACGGCCGAAGGCCTCTCCGCAGAAAGCCCGAAAGGCGATCGCAAGATCGTGGTGCGCGAGAACACCGCGTTCCCCGGCCTCGCCAAGCTTTTCGCCGCAACGCCGATGTCCGTGTGGCGCGACTGGCTGACGGTGCATTACCTGCACAACATGTCCGCCTATCTGCCCAAGGCGTTCGACGACGCGGACTTCGATTTCTACGGCAAGGTTCTGGGCGGCCAGACCGATCAACTCCCGCGTGACACGCGCGCGGTGCGCCTGATCGATCAACGCCTCGGCCATCCGCTGGGCAAGCTCTACGTCGCCAAATATTTCCCGCCGGAATCCAAGGCGAAGGTGGAAGCGCTCGTCGCCAATCTGCTGAAAGCCTATGACGCCGACATCCGCAAGATCGACTGGATGACCGCCGCCACCAAGGAAAAGGCGCTGGACAAGCTGCATCACTTCACGCCGCATGTGGGCTATCCCGACAAATGGCGCGATTTCTCCGGCCTCGACATCAAGCGTGACGATCTGGTCGGCGACATCGAGCGCAGCAACGCGTTCGAATGGCACTATCGCCTGGATCGCATCGACCAGCCGGTGGACCGCAATGAATGGGGCATGACGCCGCCCACCATCAATGCGTATTACACGCCGACGCTGAACTCGATCTTCTTCCCCGCCGCCATTCTGCAGGCGCCGTTCTTCGACCCCAACGCGGACGATGCGGTGAACTATGGCGGCATCGGCGCGGTGATGGGCCATGAAATCGGCCACGGCTTCGACGATCAGGGCAGCAAATACACCGGCCTCGGCGTGCTCGAAAGCTGGTGGACGGACGCGGATCGCCAGGCGTTCGAACAGCGCGTCTCCAATCTCGGCGCGCAATACGACTCCTACGAAGGCCTGCCCGGCCTGAATGTGCAGGGCAAGCTGACCATGTGCGAGAACATCGGCGACCTTTCCGGACTGTCGATCTCGCTGCAGGCGTATCACTTCTCGCTCAACGGCAAGAAAGCGCCGGTGCTGGACGGTTACACCGGCGATCAGCGCTTCTTCCTCGGCTTCGCGCAGATCTGGCGCGGCAAGTATCGCGACGGTGCGATGCGCCAGCAGGTGCTCAGCAACCCGCACAGCCCGCCGCACTGGCGCGTTGTCGGCCCCACGCGCAACATCGACGCCTGGTACAAGGCGTTCGATGTGAAGGCGGGCGACAAATACTACCTCGCGCCCGATCAGCGCGTGCATTTGTGGTGATCTGAAGTTCCACACACCTTGAAAAGCGAAATCCCGGTGCGCACATCAAACTGCTCACCGGGATTTTTCTTATGCGCTCTCTTCTAGTTGCCGCTTTGCTGTTTTCCACCGCTGCCGTCGCGCAGGACGCGAACACGCCGCAATCCGCGGGCGAATATCGCCTGCCCTTCGCCGACGGCACGCAAGTGAAAGTGTTCGACGATTTCACGACGCATCGCCCGCGCGGCCGCAACGATCTCTTCGCTGTGGGCGGAACGCCCGAACCTTATCGCGTGGTCGCCGCCGCGGCGGGCCGTATCGTGGCCATTCAGGATGGCTGGAACGAGCAGCAATCCGGCCGCGCCGCCGCGCTGTGCCACAACAATTATGTCTGGATCGAACATCCGAACGGCGAATGGACGAACTATTCGCACATCGCGCACGACTCCGTGACGAAGAAAGCCGGGCTGAAAGTCGGTGACGAAGTGAAAGCCGGCCAATATCTCGGCGACGAAGATGCCATCGGCTGTGCCATGCTCAAGCATGTGCATTTCGAAGTCGCACTGCCGGACAAAGCCAACCCCATCGACAGCGGCGGCTTCCTCACCGACAACGCCGACGGCAAGCGCGAACTGAATCCGCGTTTCTGCGGCGTGTCGGGCGGGAGCGCCGTGAAGGGCGAGACGTATACGGCGCAGGCTTGCGAGTAGCACAACACAATCGCCTCCCCCTCGTGGGGAGGCCGACAATTCGCGCAGCGAATTTCGGGTGGGGGGAAGCAGAAAACGCAATCCCCCCACCCCAATCGCTTCGCTCTTGGACCTCCCCACAAGGGGGAGGTGATTAGGTGCGGCTCTTCTTCTTCGCAGCCTTCTTCTTCCGCTTCTTCTTTTCCGTCTCCGAATTGCGCATCGCCTCCAGCGCCACCCGCGCCCATGCCGCCAGTTCTTCCGGATCGTCGTAGAGCCGGTCCGGCAGCGCGTACCAGTGCGTGGCGATCATCTCGTTCTTGCTGCGCTTGAGGAACGTGAACGGCTTGCAGCCCTCCGCCAGAAACGCCGCGCGCGTCTCCGCGTTGGTGTGGAAATAGATGATGTCGTCGAACACCATCCCGATCATCACGTCGTCCGCGACGATCCCCTCCCCGCCGAAGAACCGGCGGAGCTTGATCGGCCCAAACTCGGCAAAGAGGTCATCGAAGCGGTGCGCGTCCATACCCGGTTCCTGCCGCAAATCCTGACGCGGCGCTGCGGCACGGTAGCAGATTCTGCGCGGGGCCCCGCCCTGCCGCTTTCAATCCCCCGCCCCGCTGGTGCAAGCTTCTCCTCGGAAAACCATAGGTGAGACGATGAACACAGCACCCCGCGCCAACACGATGTTCGGCTTCAATCCCGCGGACGATCTCAACGATCTGCGCATGAGCGAAAAGGCGATGCCGCTTCTGGCGCACGTCAAGAAGTTCATCGCCGAAACCGTCCAGCCGATGAGCGAGGAATTCTATCGCCTCGGCGAAAACAAGAAGGACCGCTGGAGTTTCGCCCCCGGCCAGCTCGAAGTGCTGGAGAAGGCGAAGAACAAGGCCAAGGCCGAAGGCCTGTGGAATTTCTTTCTGCCGGACGCCGAAACCGGCGAAGGCCTGAGCAATCTGGATTACGCCTATATCGCCGTCGAACTCGGCAAGGCGCCGCTCGCCTCCGAAACGATGAACTGCGCCGCGCCCGACACCGGCAACATGGAAGTGCTGGAGCGCGTCGGCACGCCGGAGCAGAAAGAGCGCTGGCTGAAGCCGCTGCTGAACGGCGAAATCCGCTCCGCTTACGCGATGACCGAGCCGGATGTCGCCTCCTCCGACGCCAAGAACATCCGCACCCGCGCGGTGCGCGACGGCAAGGATTGGGTGATCAACGGCGAGAAATATTACATCTCCGGCGCCGGCGATCCGCGCTGCAAGATCATGATCGTGATGGTGCAGACGAACCCGGATGGCCCGTCGCACCAGCAGCAATCGCAAATCCTCGTCCCCACCGACACGCCCGGCGTGAAGATCCTCGGCCCCATGGAAGTGTTCGGCCACGATCACGCGCCGCGCGGCCACATGCACATCAAGTTCGAGAATGTGCGCGTGCCCTATGAGAACATCCTGCTCGGCGAAGGCCGCGGCTTTGAAATCTCACAGGTGCGCCTCGGCCCCGGCCGCATCCATCACTGCATGCGCACCATCGGCAAGGCCGAACAGGCGCTGGATCTGATGGTGTCGCGCGGCCTTTCGCGCGAAGCCTTCGGCAAGCCACTCATCATGCTGGGCAAGAATCTCGAACTCGTATCGCGCGCGCGCATCGAGATCGAAGCCATGCGCTTGATGGTGCTCAAAGCCGCGAAAGCGATGGACGTTCTGGGCAACAAACAGGCCCGCATCTGGGTGAGCATGGTGAAAGCCATGGTGCCGGAAAAGGCCTGCCAGATCATCGATCAGGCGAGCCAGCTCCACGGCGCGACCGGCATCTCACAATGGACACCGCTCGCCGAACTCTACACCGACGTCCGCCACCTGCGTTTTGCGGATGGACCGGATGAGGTGCATCACATGGTGGTGGGCAGGAACGAGCTACGGTGATTGAAGCTTAGTGCTGAATACGAAAGCCGCGCTCTGTTAAGGGCGCGGCTTTCCTAACCGCTCAGTTCCCGGAACGGTTAGCGCTTATCAGATTGCAGCGACCGGCCCCTTATACGCTCAAAAATCCCCTCAATCTGCCATTTCGGTCCGCTGCAATTCGCAACGATCGCCGCCCTTCGCGCCAATGGCACTTGTTTCCGAACGTCGTCGATAATGGCAAGTATCGAGTTGCGGCAATCCGCAAGCACACGCGGCTCGCAAAGCCACATATTGTCATCAGGATTCGCATCATCCGAGCATTTGCCCTCAGGCCCCACGAAGATCAGCCCGAGGCATTTGCCGGGCTTGTTCTTCGCGATCCATTCGAGGTGATCGTGTCCTTGGCCAATGTCGTCCTTCTTCCGATAGGTGGCCGGGGTCTTCTTGTCAGTCTTCAATTCAAACCCGATGCTGCCGTGGCCATCCTTGGCCTCCCACAGCACGTCCGGGCCAGTGCCGAGATCATTATCCGGGCGCGATGCATTAAAGCCAAGAAGCTCACCGAGAGCGCGCACCGCTTCTTCCATCTGGCGCGGTGATGCCCCATCCAAGTCCGCGAGACTGGCCTTCAACTGTCTTACGCTCCGAGCAAACGCATCGCCTGACGTGGTGGAAGCCAACTCGTCGATTTCGCTTGCAAAGGGCTCCAACGGTGGCGCTGGTTTGCCACCTTCCTTCTCTTGCTTTGTCGGAATGTTGAAGTTGATACCGATCTGGTTCCGAGCGCGTCGGAATGCGTTCGTCGCGCTCTCCGCATCGCCTTCGATTTGATAATTTCCACCAAGCCAAATGTTCAGCCAACCAGCCAAACGTGAGTCCGTCCGCGCGACGCCTTCGATGCAGTCCTCTAAGATTTTTCGTGCACCGGCTACATCGCCATCCCACATCAATTTGGCGTATTCAGCCGTAGCCAAGGCTGCTTGGACCATTCCTTCCTCAAGCGCTCGAGCGCGTTCGACTCGCTCCTCGTCGAGTCTGCGCTTGTCGATGTTGTCCCCATAGTAACTGATCCAGCCCGCATCGCGCGACAGCACCTGATCTACAAGTCCTGCCACTTTGGCAGGGTCAGTGCTACCGAATCCGTCTTGGACGTGACGGCCCAAGGTGATCTGTTGCTGCAACAGGTCCGGCAGGAGCGAAACGTTGCGGTCGCTGCTCAACCATATTTGTAAATCGCGGCCCGAGATCAGGAACGCGCCGTAGTCGTTGCGCCCTCGGTTTATTCGCCCGAAAAGCTGCGCGATTCGGTTTGCGATCTTAGTGGCGGCGAGGTTCTTGAGATCAACAAACTCCCACAGGTAGCGCTCGAAAAGGGACGTGCCCGCGGGAAGGCCGTCTAAGATCATGATCCGGCAAGTATCGTGCGGAAGGTCAATCCCATCGACGCGCGAGACCAACATAAAGGCCCCACTTGTTCTACTCGCGCGAAATTCCGCCAACTTGGCGCTAAACTGCGCTTTCTCGACGGGCTTCACTATCGCTTCCCACTTCTTAGCGGCGGGATAGCTGGGAACCGCGATAAGGACCTTGTGTTTCGCGATTAGCGTTTGCTCAAAGAGCAATGTGTCGCGCCCTGCGATACGATCAGTCCCGAGGATAAGGCGCTCGCCGTTGCCCGCGTCGTTACGGGGTTCAATGACTGTCGTCGGCAGGCGACCGAAACCCCGGACGAAGTCGGTTTTGTATTGCAGCGTTGCCGACAGATATATACGCCGGATGGGCCTCTCAAAGACATCAATCGCGAGTGAAGGAAGAAACGGTGGGGTGATTTCACAAGCGCCTCTGCCAAAGACTACGGCGCACGCGCCAAGATGGTCCTGCAAATTCGGATAGCGAAATATATTACTGCCCTTTTCGGCTCCTTTGACCGAGCGTGTCACGATATCGGTGATCTGACCCGAGAGTTCGTGCACGGCAGCCGGTGATGCCATGAGAATTCGCGGTGTCCCCTTGCCCCGGGCTTCGTCAAATGCGCTCTTTCGGCCGAGCTTCTTAAAGTGATCCTCGAAAAGGTCGCCCAATTCCCGAAACGCTATTGGCTGATCGTCAGGAGTGAATCTCAGGGTGAAATCGTCGCGGATTATGCTCTCTGCGACATGCGCATCATCGAAGATAACCGCACCGGGAAAATTCTTGCGACGGATGGCGCTAAAGCCGTTGAACAGGGCTTGGTAAGTCGTGATGCAGAAGGTCTTGCCACTCTCGAATTGAGAGTCGCTGTAGGCCTGATCCGTCCTCGTTGTGAAGGCCAGCCCGATCTTACGGGCCTCTGCAGCAGTCTGTTCAACTAGGTCGATAGTGGCACAGCAATAGACTACATTTGGGACGCCTTCATTGACCAAGCTCTGAGCAATCAAGAGGCCCATAATCGTTTTGCCCGCACCCGTGTTGAGCGCGATCAAAACGTCGTG
>JBQCJO010000498.1:0-2221 GCA_051952735.1 Rhizomicrobium sp. | reverse complement strand
CACCAGTCCCGCCAGTCCGAAATAATACGCCACCAGCAATCCCACCGCGCGCACGGAGTCCTGGATGATGACGTTCACCGTCGGCATCAGGCTCGATCCCCACAGCAGCAGAAGGCCGACGCCCATCAGCACCAGCATGGCGCGCACCGGCGTTCTGGTACGCGCATCCACTTTGCCGAAGGAAAACGGCATCGCGCCATCGCGGCCCATCGCGAACAAGGTGCGCGAGAATTGCAGCATCGTCGTCTCCAGCGTCGCCACGCTGGACAGGATCACCGCCGCGCTCGCCAGCAATCCGCCCGCGCGGCCGAAGCCCGACGTCACCGCGATATCGTAGATAATGTTGGCGTTCTTCCCCGAAGCATCCTTCACGCTGTAGAGGCACAGCGCCGCCGCCACGAACGCGATATAGTAGGCAATGGTCACGAAAATGCTGATGAACCCGCCATTACCGGCATTTTCTTCGGCGTTATGGGTTTCCTCGGCGAGGTTCGCGGTCACGTCCCAGCCCCAATAGAAGAACACCACGATCAGCGCCGTGGTGGCGAAGCTCTGCGGCGTGTAGCCGAAGCCGAACCACGACCATGAAAACGGATTGGCGAGCCCCACTTTCGCCGCATGAACGAACGCCGCCACGACCACGGCGGTGAGGATGATGAGCTCGATCGTCGTCATCACCATCTGCACGCGGCTTGTCACCTCGATGCCCACGATGAGGACGGTGGCGATCACCAGAAACCATCCCGTCGCCACGGCGGCGCTCAGCACCACGTTGTTGGCGAGGGCAGGGTCGATGAAATCCAGCGTCGCGGTGGCGAGCGGCAGGCTGCCGGTCACCATGAACACCATCGCCGCCACCATCAGCGCCCAGCCGGAGAAGAAGCCCCAGAATTTTCCGAACTCCACCGTCGTCCATTGATAAGCCGCGCCAGCGGAGACTGCCGCGCGATTCAGCGCTTTGTAAGCGATGGCGATGCCGAGCATCGGTATGGCGAAGATGATCAGCGCGCCGGGCGAAACCGTCCCGGCCACGGCGATCAGCGCGGCGGTGGTGACCGCGATGGTGTAACCGGGCGCGGAACCCGCCACGCCCATCACCATGGATTCGATAAAGGAAAGCGATCCCGCCTTGAGTTCGGTTTGCATGCCGATTCAGCCCCCGTTCGCGCGCGCATCTTCGCAGCCGCCGCGGCCCGCGTCGAGGCAGGGCGTCAGTCCGCGTTCCCGCTCGCGGAATAGATCGCGTAGAACTTTGTGTAGCCCTTGGTATCGAAGATGCCGCGCCAGTCGTGTGGAACGGTTACGGCTTCGCCCGCGTGAATCACCTGAACGTCGCCGTCCACCGATGTCAGCGTCACGCTGCCCTTCACGAAATACATGAATTCGTCGACGCCGTAGTCCTTGCCGCGCGAATCGTAACGCGCGGGCCCGGAACGGTACATGCCGGTCTCGAATTTCTTGTCCTTCGTCATCAGGGTGATGTTGTCTTCGAAGGTGCCGCCTTTCTCATGCGTCACCTTCGTGTCCGGGCGCGCGAAGATTTTTCCCGCCACCTCGTCCGCGCTGATCTTGTGCGGATGCACGGCGGCGCCGGCGCACGCGGGCCCGAAGGCCAGCGCCGCCAGCGCGATACCAAGAGCCGGACCGGCGATCCCGCGCGCCATCAGTTGCGGTAGGTCGCGGTGATGCCGATCGTGCGCGGACGCAGCGTCTGTTCCTCGAACAGGATGGTGTCGCTGTCCTGATGGCTCAGGTTCAGGTGGGGATGCGCGTCGAACAGATTGTCGGCGAACAACGCCACGTTGAAATCGCCGAAGGTCATGCCGGCGCGGATCTGCACCACATTCGTCTCCGGTTCGCCCACGAGGGCGGGATCGAAGGACGACACGTTGCCATAGACCGGATCGACGAACGGATCGCGCGACGGCGTCACACCCGTCTCCTTGCTGGCGAACTGGTAGTCCACGCGGAAGAACGCGTCGTGCGCCATCACGTTGGTGTTGTATTGCGCGCCCAGCGAGAACTGCCACGGGTTGCCCGGCAGCTTGTCGCCCTTGCGCGCCAGAAGCAGGCCACCCGCCACCGCCGTCGAGGTGTAATGCGCGTCGGTGTAGCCGAGGCTGAAGTCGAGATCGAGATTGTCTGTCAGCAGCCACTCGCCCTGCAGGTCGAAGCCCTTGCTCTCCGCATCGCCCTGGTTGGTGGTGTATTTGAAGCCGCA
>JBQCJO010000497.1:0-4315 GCA_051952735.1 Rhizomicrobium sp. | reverse complement strand
CTCGCCCTTGGTGCCAACGCCGATCGGCGCGACGACGGGGATAAGATCGGAGTTAATGATGGTGCGCAGCACCTCGCCGTTCACCTTCTCCGGTTCGCCGACGAAGCCCAGATCCACGGGCCGCGATTGCAGCGTCTTGGGATCCATCTTCATGCGCTCAAGCTTCTTGGCGATGACGAGATTACCGTCCTTGCCCGAGATGCCGACCGCGCGGCCGCCCGCGGCATTGATGCCGGTGACGATCTGCTTGTTGATGGTGCCGGTCAGCACCATCTCGACGACTTCGATCGCCGCCTGATCGGTGACGCGCAAGCCGTCCACGAAGGTGGAGGGGATCTCCAACTTGCCCAGCATCTTGCCGATCTGCGGGCCGCCGCCATGAACGACGATGGGATCCACGCCCGTCATCTTCATCAGCACGATGTCTTGCGCGAAATTCTCGGAGACGCCGTTTTCCATGGCGTGCCCGCCATACTTCACGACGATGGTGCGGCCGTCATATTGCAGGATGTAGGGAAGCGCCTCGACGAGAACGCGCGCGGTCTGCCGCCAGCGCGCGAGCACGCGAAGGCTGCGTTCCGGTCCGGTTCCGACGTCGTCCTGAAGGGCCATTGGAGGTTCCGCTGAAGTTTCAGGCTTATACCCGAAACCTCAGGCTTCGGCCAACAAAAGAAGATTCACCTTGAGCGGCTCAAGGCCGCGTTTCTCGCGCGAAGAGGTGACAAATATTTCGGGATAGGCGGCGGTGTGTTTCGCCGCCTTCGCCGCCGTCTCGGCAATAACCGCTTCGAGCGCGGCTGGCTTGAGCTCATCGATCTTCGTCAATGTCACCAGCGTGGAGACGGCGGCCTGGTCCAGAAGGCCCAGCACTTCCTCGTCGCTCGCCATGATGCCGCGGCGCGAATCCACCAGCAGCACGACGCGGCGCAGGCTCGGCCGTCCGCGCAGATAGGCTGTGATGAGCATGTTCCACTCGTCCGTCATCGCCTTTGAGGCTTTGGCGTAGCCGTAACCGGGCAGGTCCACCAACATGACGCGTGCGCCAAGATTGAAGAAATTGATCTGCCGTGTGCGCCCCGGCGTGTGGCTGACGCGCGCCAATGCCGAGCGGCCGGTGAGCGCGTTGACCAAACTCGACTTGCCGGCATTGGAACGGCCGACGAAGGCGATCTCCGGCAAGGTGGCGGGCGGAAAGACGGCGGGCGTTGTGGCGCCGGCCACGATATCGCAAGAGCCGGCGAAGAGCTTGCGCGCGCGTTCGTTGTCGGCGCGTTTCTCTTCGTCGGTCTTGTCGCCGTTCACTCGGCCGCTTTCGGCTTGTCCGTCCCAGATTTTACCCAGGGCAGCCTCAGGTTATTGAAGAGGTGAATCTCCACGCCGTATTTGCGCATCATGAAATATTGCTGCAGCAGCGTGAGGAAGTTGCTCCAGGTGTAATAGATCACCAGGCCCACCGGCAGCGACGCGAACATGAAGGTGAAGAGGATCGGCATATAGCCGAACATCTGCGCCTGCACCGGATCGGCAGGCGCGGGATTCATCTTTGTCTGCACCCATTGCGTGACGCCCAGGATGATCGGCCAGACGCCGATGCTGAGGAAGGCCAGGAATCCGGGCAGCAATGCATGCGGATTGAACGGCAGCAATCCGAAGAGGTTGATCCACGACGTGGGATCGGGCGCGGAAAGATCCTTCACCCAGCCGAAGAACGGCGTGTGATACATCTCGATGGTAACGAGGAACACTTTGTAGAGCGAGAACAGGATCGGGATCTGGATCAGCATCGGAAGGCAGCCCGAAACCGGATTGACCTTCTCCTTCTGATAGAGGGCCATCATTTCCTGCTGCTGGGCGACGCGGTCGTCCTTGTTGCGCTCCTTGATGCGCTCCATTTCCGGCTGCAGCTTCTTCATGCGCGTCATCTGCCGGAACTGCGCATTGGCGAGCGGGAAGAGCGCGCCGCGGATCAAGACCGTGAGCAGCAGAATGGCGAGGCCGAAATTGCCGAGGAAGGAATTGGCCTTGTCGAGCACCCAGAAGATCGGACGGGTGAAGAACGAGTACCAGCCCCAATCGACGGCGTAGTCGAACTTCGCGATGTTGAGGTTCTTCTCGTAAGCCTGCACGACGGACACCACTTTGGCGCCCGCGAACAGATGCTGGGTGAGCTCGATCGTCCGTCCCGGCTGGATGGGATGTGCACCCAGGCGATAATCGGCCTGATAGGAGTGCGTGTTGCGATAAGGCCTGCCGCGATAATTGCCGTCGAACTGCTCGTTCTGCGGCGGCACGACAGCGGCCATCCAGTATTTGTCGGTGATGCCGAGCCAGCCGCCGGTGGACTGGAAATTCTGCGGCGGCTCGTTCTTGTCGAAATCGCTGTACTTCGCATCCTTCAGCGAACCGTCGGCGACGCCGACAAAGCCTTCGTGCAGTGACCAGTAATGCGTCGCCTCCGGCGGCACGCCATCGCGCGCGACATAGGCAAACGGATAGAGCGTGTGCGCCTTGCCGCTCTTGTTCGTCACGCTGTCGCGGATGGTGAACATGTACTGATCGTCCACGGCGATGTTGCGCGTGAAGACAAGGCCCTGTCCGTTGTCCCAGGTGAGCGTCACCGGCGAATTGGGACCAAGCACCTTTCCGCTCGCCAGCGTCCACACAGTGTCGTCGTCGGGAAGCTTCACGCTGTCGCCGGGCGCGGCAACCCAGCCATACACGGCGTAATAGGGAAACGCCGTATTCTGCGGCGAGAACAGGACGACTTCCGGCGATTTGGGATCGACCGTCTCGTGGTAATGGCGAAGCTGCAGATCGTCGAAGCGCGCGCCTTTCAGGCTCAGCGATCCGTCCACCGTCGGCGTGGAGATCACGACGCGTCCGCCGGCGGTTTGAAGCGCCTTGCTGCGCGGGATGACCGATGCGATCTGCTGCGTCTTGACTGTGATGGAGGCGGGCTTGGTCTCGACGCCCTTTTCCTTCGCGAGCACGGCCTGCTTTTGCTGCTCGGCCTTCATCTGCGGACCGGCCACGAAATATTGCCAGCCGAACAGCACGGCCGCGGACAGCAGGATGGCGATAAGGAGGTTCTTGTTTTCCATGTCTCTCTACTTGCGAAGCGGCGGCACGGGATCGAAACCTTCCGATCCGCCGAGCCAGTGAATGGGATGGCAGCGCGCGATGCGTTTCAACGCGAGCCAGAAACCTTTGATGGGTCCGTGAATTTCGATCGCCTGTATCGCATAGCGCGAACAGGTCGGTTCATAGCGGCAAGCGGGTGGCAACATGGGTGAAATGAAGCGCCGATAGAAGCGAATCGGCGCCACGAGCGCGGCAGTGCCTGCGCGCCTGAGCGGCGATGTCGCGCCATCCGTCACTTCGCGTCTCCCCGATTGGGCCGGTCGAGCCGGGCGTGGGCGGCACTGAGTGCGCCCGAAAGATCGTTGAGCAGATCGGCAAACGTCCGTGTGAGCGTCGCCGTCCGCGCGACCAGAACATAGTCATGACCCTCGCGGCCATGAAGGGGAAGAACGGCCGCAGCAGCCGCCCGAAGCCGCCTTTTGGCGCGATTGCGCGCCACGGCGTTGCCGACCTTGCGGCTGGCGGTAAAGCCGACCCGCAGATGGCCGGAAACGGGGGCAGGCGCGGGGCAAAGTTCCAGCGTCAGGCCCGCGGTCGAGCGGCGGATGCCCCGCGCGGCGCGCAGGAAATCGGGGCGATTTTTGAGGCGGTCCATGACGGGCATCTGGGGCCCGTGAGGCGGATTAGGCCGAGAGCTTCTTGCGGCCATGCGCGCGGCGGCGCGCCAGGACCTTGCGTCCGCCAGCCGTGGCCATGCGCGAACGGAATCCATGACGGCGCTTGCGGACGAGTT
Source organism: Rhizomicrobium sp. (assembly GCA_051952735.1). Taxonomy (GTDB): domain Bacteria; phylum Pseudomonadota; class Alphaproteobacteria; order Micropepsales; family Micropepsaceae; genus Rhizomicrobium. The sequence continues at coordinate 441 of JBQCJO010000497.1, read as the reverse complement.
TGCTCGGCTGATAGGGGCGCTTCATGGCTACTTCCCCGGTCTTTGCCGGGCCTCTTCGAAAGAGCGCGGTTTCTAAGGGGGAGGGGTGGACCTGTCAACCGATCCCGTCGGGGCCACTATTTTATTCCTAAAATGCGCGTGAACAGAGCGGATTTGCCTTTTAGCCGCTTCATTTAGCCCCCATCTTCCGTCTTGATGCGGGGGATGGCGAAAGAGGGACGCGCAAGGTTTGCGGAAGGCTGGGCGCTGGTCGCCCATAGCCTGTCCGGCAGGCTTCTGCTGCTCACCATCCTTTATGTGATGCTGACCCAGGTGGCGATTTTCGTGCCGTCGGTCGGCCGCTATCACCGCAGCCTTCTGGACCGGCAGGTGGAATCGGCGGAGATCGCGATTCTGCCGTTCACCGAAGCCACGAACGGATTGTCGCCGGCGTTGCGCGCG
>JBQCJO010000496.1:0-13639 GCA_051952735.1 Rhizomicrobium sp. | reverse complement strand
TTCCGAGGTCAGCAGCGCTTTGTTCGTCTTTTCGAGCGTGGCGGTCTGCTCGGCCAATGCACGTTCCGCACGATGCCGTTCGGTGACATCGGTGAAAACCGTGCAGCGGCCGCCATCGCGTGGGGCGCGGTCGCGCACCAGAAAAGCCGCGCCGGAGCGGGTTTCCAGCGTCAGTGCACCGGCCGGCGCGCCATGCGTATCCACGCGGCGGGCAATCCAGTCTTCGGGATCGCCTTCGATCTTGAAACGGTCGCGGCGCACCGCCGTCGTCACCACGTCGCGGAAGAGACGGCCCAGCAGTTCCTCCGGCGCGGCAAAGCCATGCAGCTCGGCATATAGAGCGCTGCAGAGGATCAGCCGGTCGCCGGAATCCCAGAAGGCGAAAGCATCGGCCGAAAGATCGACAGCGATTTCCAGGCGGCGCAGCAAATGCCGCGCATGGGTGGCATCGCCCCACAGAACGATCCATCCGCCTTCGGGTGTCTGGCGGGCTTTGACTTCGATGACGCGGCCATCGGCCAGCTCGACGTCGCGCGGCGCATATTCGCCGGCGCGCAACTGCGCGCGGCGATGCGCGACATAGCTCTCGGCGTCCTGTCCGGCGTCGAGAGACGTCTCGCCGGACGCGATCTCCATGCGAATCAGGTCTTCGTATGCGAGCCCGATCAGCGATTCGCGATTCGGCAGCGACCGGAAGATGTAATTGAAGTGCTGGCTGCAGTAGGTCAGGCGCTCATCGGCGTCGAAAAGCGTGATCGCCACGCGCAGGCAATCCAGCGCCGGCAGCACATCCGGCGATAAATCGAACTCGCTGTGGACCGCGCATTGCGCGCGTGCCGCCGAAACCACCCCTGGCCCCACGTTTTTTTGTTGGGCGGGAGCGTGGCAGAGCGGGCTTGCCGATTCCTTGCCGCAATAGGAGAGCGGCCGGAATCACGCCATCATCCTTAACAAGGGATAAATGGTTCCCTCCGCGATGCTTGCCAATTCGCGAACAAAGCTCTGCGGGATTCAAGATTCGTTAAGTTTGACAATCCAGATTCCGCTAGGGGATTCGCGCTAGCAGAAGAGCCCAGGATTAATGGCCGTAAACGAAACGATCACAGCGATGGAAGGAGCGGACATCTCTGCTCTGCGCCGCCGCTTCATGGTCGTTCAGGCGGCCAAGGCCGGCGTCGGCGCGATACTGGCAGCCGGTTTTGTCGCGCTCACCGGAATGCCCGGCGTCGTCGAATGGATTGCCATCGGCGGCTTGCTGTTTCCGGCGATGCTCGCGCTTCTCGCATTCGCGCCGATTTCGCTCGATGCGCTGGAGTCGCTGGCGCTGGCAAGCTTCGCGGCGCTCATTGGTTATCTCGTCGCCATCACCGGCGGCATGACATCCCCTTTGCTGGTGTGGCTGGTGCTGGTGCCCGCCGAGGCGGCGCTCGCGGGCGGGCGGCAGACGGTTTGGCGCGCGGGCGGCGCGGCGGCGATCGCGCTCGTCATGGTTGCTCTGCTGCAAGCGCTGAACGAATTGCCGGAGTCGCGCCTGCTCGCACCCGGCTGGGCGTTCTATACGATCTCTGTTCTGGCGGCGGTGATGCAATCGGCGCTGGTCGCGATCGCCACACAGGATCGCCAGCGTGCCGCCGATCATGCCGCGGCCGAAGGCGCCGCGATGTATCGCTTCCTCGCAGACAACGCGATGGATCTCATCACGCGCCACTCCGCCGACGGCCGCATCCGCTTCGCCAGCCCCGCCGCGCAGACCAGTCTGGCGCGCGCGCCGGAGACACTCCTGGGTATCCCACCTGCCGCGCTTGTGCATGGCGACGATATGAAGGTCTTGCAGCAGGCGTTCGTCGAGGCCAGCTATTTTGGCCGCGCCGCCACCGCCGAAGTGCGCCTGAAACGGGCCGACGGAAATTACGTCTGGACCGAAATGCGCTGCCGCCCCGCGACACCGGTGAACGGCAAGGCGGCGGAGATCGTGGCCGTCACGCGCGATATCACCGAGCGCAAGGCGCATGAGCGCGAATTGATCGATGCGCGCGACCAGGCGGAAGAAGCCAACCGCGCCAAATCGCGCTTCCTGGCCAATATGAGCCACGAGCTGCGCACGCCGCTCAACGCGGTCATCGGCTTCTCCGAGGTGATGACGCACGAGATGTTCGGGCCCGTGGGGAGCCCGCGCTATCTGGAATATGCGCGTCTCATCAACGAGAGCGGCAGCCATCTTCTGGGCCTGATCAACGGCATCCTCGACATGTCCAAGATCGAGGCCGGCAAGTTCGATCTCACCGAAGAGGTGTTCGATCTGGACGAAACGACAGAACAGGCGATGCAGTTCGTGAAGATGCAGGCGGACCGCAAGGGCGTGATGCTGAAGCTCGGCGTGGCGCCGGAAGCGCGCATGATCTTCGCGGACAAGCGCGCGGTGAAGCAGGTGATCATGAACCTGCTGTCCAACGGCGTGAAGTTCACGCCGCGCGGCGGCGAGGTGCGCGCGGTCGCGATGCGCCGCGCCAACGGCATCGAGATCGCCGTGACCGACACCGGCATGGGCATTTCGCCGGAAGATGTGAAGCGGCTGGGCCAGCCGTTCGAGCAGGTGGAAGGCGCGCACAACCGCACGCAGGAAGGCACCGGCCTCGGTCTCGCGCTGGTGAAAGCCATCGCGCAGATGCATGGCGGCGAGGCGAAGCTGGAGTCTCGTCTGGGTGAAGGCACGACTGTCCGGGTATTTCTGCCTTATGCCGCGCTCTCTGACACCGGCGAGCGCATTGCCACGGCGCCGGTGCGCCTTGACGCCGAAGCCCGCGCTCGCAACGCTGCGGCGTGACCGTTCCTCGCCTCAAAGCCGGATTGTTCGTTCGCGCGCTTGTTCGCCGCGCGGAGGTGGCAGGTGCGTCCGCTTATGTGGCGCGCAAGGGCGTGGAGGAATCCGGCGCGATCATTCTGAAGATCTCAAAGCTCGACGGCACGTCGCTGGTGCTGTCGCAGGCGCGGCGTGGCGCGGATGGTGAGCTTGTGTGGGTGAAGCCGCTCGGCGATGCGGTGGATGATGAAAAAGCGAACGCCTGGTTCGACAAGCAGACGAAATTCGACCCCGACCTCTGGATCGTGGAGATCGAAGACCGCGAAGGCCGGACTTTCGTGGACGAGCCGGTCGTCTAACGAATTATTGTATTGCAATAATTTCTTGTTGCAATACAACGCTCCGGCCTTGATCATCGGATTGCGTCCCATGACCCGCTTAACCCGCCTCTTCGCAGCCTTTTTCTCGCTTGTGGCCATGCCGGCTTTCGCCGCGACAACGCCGGACTTTTTTTCGCCGCGCGCCGGGCTGGATGCGGATACCGCGCTTTATCTCGATGCATGGTCCGGTCGCGGCGATCGTGTCGAAGCCTTGCGCGCACGGCTGAACCAGGTGACGGCGCCCGCGAACGCCTATGACGGCTGGTCGTTTCTCTGCAATTTCGAATATCACACCGCGCAATACGCGAAGGCCGTTCCGGATTGCGAGAAGGCTATCGCGCTCAATGCCGATGGTGGTGACGCGAACACGCTCGCCAACATGAAACTGGTCGCCGATCAGCCGCCGCCTCAGGCATATGGCGCCGCGCGCGTGCCGGTGACAAGCGGCGTGCATGTGCCGGTGAAGGCGGGCGGTTATGACGGCACGGCCATCGCCGACACCGGCGCGCAGGTTTCGGTGATGATGCAGAGTGTGGCCACCGCCGCGCGTGTGAAGATGATGGGCGCGTCGCGCAATGTCGGCAGCACGACGGCAACGGTTTCCGGTCAGATCGGCCTCATTCCCGAAGTGAAGCTAGGCGACGCGGTGGTGAAAAATGTGCCGGTGCTGGTGCTGCCCGATGCGCAACTCACCATCAGTGACGGCAAGAAAAGCGTTTCGCTGCCGTTCATCCTGAGCCTCTATGCACTCGCGGATTTTGGGCGCATCGCATGGCTCGATCACGACAAGACACTTGCACTGGGCAGCGCCGCGCCTGCGTCGCTGCCGGGCGCGGTGCCGATGATCTGGCATCAACTCGGCATCGCTGTGCCGCTGGAGGGCCCCGGCGGGCGCCGCACGGCGCAGTTCGATAGCGGCGCGGATTCCAGCTATCTCTACGAGAGCGGCGCGGCGCTGCTTTCGGATGCCGAACGCGCCAGCATCATCAAGACCAAGCGCAAGATCGGCGGCGTTGGCGGCATCGTGGAAGAAGAGATCCGCCGTGTGCCGCAGGCTAGCTTGATGCTCGCGGGCCAGCCGCTGGTGCTCAAAAATCTGGATATCGCCAAACAGCCCGAAACCGGCGAAGCCGCGCGGCTGGGCGAGGACGTGCTGCAGGCCTATTCCGCCGTGGTCTTCGACTTCGGCGCGATGACCTTCTCGGTTTCACCGTAAAAGATGACAGGGGCGGCGGGGTCGTGTATCCCCCGCGCCATGTCCCAGACCCCCGCCACGGAAGCCGCGAAACGGCGAACTTTCGCGATCATTTCGCACCCGGACGCCGGCAAGACGACGCTGACGGAGCATCTGCTTTTGCTCGGCGGCGCGATCCGCGCGGCCGGCGCGGTGAAGGCCCGTGGCGAGGCGCGGCGCGCGAAATCGGACTGGATGAAGATCGAGCAGGAGCGCGGAATCTCCGTCACCAGCGCGGTGATGACGTTCGAATATGGCGGCGCGGTGTTCAACCTGCTCGACACGCCGGGCCACGAAGACTTCTCGGAAGACACTTATCGTACGCTCACCGCCGCCGACAGCGCGGTGATGGTGATCGACGCGGCGAAGGGCATCGAGGCGCAGACGCGCAAGTTGTTCGAAGTCTGCCGCCTGCGCGACATCCCGATCATGACCTTCATCAACAAGATGGACCGTGAAGCGCGCGATCCGATCGAATTGCTGGATGAGATTGCCGATCAGCTTCAGCTCGAATGCGCCCCGATCAACTGGCCGGCGGGCATGGGCCTGAACTTCAAAGGCACTTACGATTTCTACTCCGACGACTTCTCTGTCTTCGGCAAGGACGAGCGCATCGGTGCCAGCGCGATGATGGCGCTGATACCGGACGAGTTTCGCGCCAAGTTCGAAGAAGAAGTGGAGCTGGCACGCGCGGGTCTGCCGCGTTTCGATGCGGCCACCTATCACGAAGGCCATCTCACGCCGGTCTATTTCGGATCGGCGCTGAAGAATTTCGGCGTGAGGGACCTCATTAAGGGCCTCGCCGAGAACGCGCCGCCGCCGCGCCCGCAAACCGCGAAGTCCAAGGAAGTGAAACCGGGCGACAACGAAGTCACCGGCTTCGTGTTCAAAGTCCAGGCGAACATGGACCCGAACCACCGCGACCGCGTGGCATTCCTGCGGCTCGCATCCGGCAAATTCCGCCGCGGCATGAAGCTGAAGCAGTCGGGCACCGGCAAGGCGATCGGCATCCACAACCCAATCCTGTTCTTCGCGCAGGAGCGCGAGACGGTGGACGAGGCATGGCCCGGCGACATCATCGGCATCCCGAACCATGGCGTGCTGCGCGTGGGCGATACGCTGAGCGAAAGCGGCGATGTTCTGTTCACGGGCATCCCGAACTTCGCGCCGGAAATCCTGCGCCGTGTGCGCCTGGGCGATCCGATGAAGCAGAAGCATCTGACACGCGCGCTGGAAAGCCTGGCGGAAGAGGGTGTGACGCAGGTGTTCAAGCCGATGCTGGGCGCGCAATGGATCATCGGCGTCGTCGGGCAGTTGCAGCTTGAAGTTCTCAAGTCGCGTCTGCACGCCGAATACGATCTGGACGTCGATCTGGAAGCTTCGCCGTACGACACCGCGCGCTGGGTGACAGGTGACGAAGCCGAGCTTGAGAAGCTCACCGCGACCTACCGCAACCAGATGGCGACGGACCGCGACGGCGCGCCGGTATTCCTCGCCAAATCCGCGTGGGAGCTGGGCTATGTGTCGGAGAAGCTGACCAAGCTCAAATTCGCCAAGACCCGCGAGCGCAGCGAAGTCCACGCGGAAGGCTGAGCGCGCCTATTGGTGCGTCACGGGCGGCGGCAGGATCATGCCTTCATACAAATAGAGCGAGGGTCTTCCTGCCGATCCCGGCTTGATGCGCGTCAGGCTGTGGGGCGAGAGCGAAACCTTCTTCGGCGCCGCGAACCGCGTGTTGGGAATAACGCCGATGGCTTCCGCGAAGGGCCGCCCGTTCTCTTCGATCAATCGCGCGGTCGCATAGGTGACGCCGCCATCCAATGTCGGCAGGGGAATGACCACCAGATCTTCGTCTTGGGACATGGCCGGCTCTTGTGCGTGTGATGCCGCGCGAGCCTAGCACATTTACGCCGCGTGCCTGGTGCGCCAGTGATCCAGCAACCGTTCGGCCGCGGGCAGCGGGACGGAGTCGAAGCTGGCAAGCCGTTCGTGCCTGTCGGCCTCGCTGTTCGCTTCGGTCAGCAACGCCAGCGCTGAGAATGTCGCGCGGTTCATATGCGCGCCTTTGCAGACAATGGCGAGTGCGTGCGCAGAATGATCCTGCAGGATGCGCTCCGCCGTGCCGGCGGCGATGCCCAGCATGCTCGCGAAGGCGCGGGTGAACTCGCCGTTGGTTTTGCTGCGCGCGGCGGCCACGATTTCCTTCTCATCCGCGTGCGGAAGCGCCGGCTGCGCGCCGTCTTGCAGAAGCGCGTTGCGCAGCACGATGGCCTCGCGCGTTTCGGCCGGGGCGTCGAAATAGAATTCGTTGAGCAGCGGCAGTGGCGTCTCTTCGCGCGCACCCAGCTTTTCCGCCAGCGCGCGCCGCGTTTCCGTGTCGATCATGCGCACGATCTTTTCCAGCAGCGCTTCGAACGGCTCGCGCATCGCGGCGGGATAGTGCGTGGGCCAATCCAGCAGCAGATCGCACAGTTCCACGGCGAGCGTGCGGCGGTTTTCCGGCGCGTTCGTCGTCGCCAGTTCAATCAGATGCGTGAGGCGCTGCTTGGCGTCCGTCATGAGCGGATTGAAGCGCCAAGCCGTTAAGGTTTCGTTGGGGAACCCAAGACGGAACGATGTCAGTTCCCGGCGATCACCCAGTTATCGGGGAAAAAGCCGTTGAAATTCGTGCGCACCGCCACCGAATAGGCGCCGATGGACTCGAACACGATGAAGTCGCCCGGCGCGATGTTGTCCGGCAGCGCCAGCGGGCGCGGCAGGACATCGAGGCTGTCGCAGGTCGGGCCATAGACGCGGAACGCCTTGTGGCCTTGCGGCTTCTCCGAAACCTTGCCCTTCGCATCGAGCGTGAACGTGCGATGGAAATAATCCGCGTTCCATCCCGGCAGGGTGAGTTCGTCGAAGCTGCCGTAGACGCCGTCGTTCAGATACAGCGAGTCGCCCTTGCGCAGGATCACCTGCGTGACGAGCGACATGCCTTCGGCGATCAGCGCGCGGCCCGGTTCGCAGATCACCGGGATCGGCTTCGGCAAAGTCGCCAGCGCTTCCTTGATGGAATCGAAATACCAATGATAGGGCGGCACGTCGTTGTTGTTGTACGGCCCGGGAAAGCCGCCGCCGACATCCAGCGCCGCAATCTCCACGCCCGCTTTCTCCGCCGTGCGGCGGGCCATCTCCACTGCTTGCGCATAGGAGAACGGCGAGAGGCATTGCGAGCCGACATGGAAGGTGATGCATGGCGCCGCGCCGCTGTCCTTCACGCGCTTCAGAAGGTGCGCCGCGTCTTCCGGCGTGCAGCCGAACTTGCTGGACAATTCCAGCAACGCGCCGCCCAGCGGCGTGGCGATACGCACGAAGATGCGCAGTTTTTTGGCGTTCTTGGTTTCGGCCAGAAGTTTGTCCAACTCGTAGTCGCAATCGACGACGTAATCAGTCACGCCGTATTTCTCGAATGCGATCTTGGCCGTGCCCGGCGCGCGCACCGGCGCCATGAAGTGGCAGATCGCATCGGGGAAGCGGCCCTTCACCAGCTCGATCTCCGGCAGCGATGCGGTGTCGAAATGGCGGATGCCGCTCGCCCACACCTGATCCAGCACGTTCACATGCGGATTGGCCTTGATCGCGTAAAGCGTGTCGCCGGGAAAATGGTCGATGAAGCGCTTGGCCGCTTCGCCGAACTTCGACGGATGGATGACGTAAGTCGGCTCCGCCGGCTTCAGCTTCTCGATCGCCTGTTCGATATTCGCAAAGCGCGGGATTTCCGCGGGACGCACGTTCATCTACGCGTGCCTCAAAGCAGCGATGCGCTCTTAGGGCCGTGGAGGGTGGGGGTCAAGACGCGCGAAGCTCGCGAATCGTTTTCTTGCCGTCGGTGCTCGGCTGATAGACGTTTGTTATCTCGCCCAGCGCGCGGTTGAACTGTTCCAGCGTGAACCCTTCGGGCACGTTCCAGGCGTTGAAGCCGACGCGGCGCATGTAGGCGATCTGGTCGTAGAGGAAATGGCCGGTGGCGCGGACCTCGCCCGTGAAATTCAGCCGCTGGCGAAGCATGCGCGCCCAGGAGAAGGCGCGGCCGTCGCGAAACACCGGAAATTCCAGAACGATCAAGGAGAAGCGCTGTACGTCGTCACCCAGCAGCTCCGGATTCTCCGGCGCCTTGAGCTGGATGCCCAGCGGGGCGTTGCGCGCCAGAAGCGCGTCACGCTCTTTCTGGAAACGGGGAAGCGAAACAATGGCCGCGCCGTCCGGCAGCGCGGCGTCGTCGGCCACCGTCACGAACGGGTCATCCGCAAACGCGCCGTCTCTAATGAGCGGCATACATCTGCTCCCCGTAAGCCATGTTCTTGAACGGCTCCATGCCGATGCGGCGGTAGGTATCGAGGAAACGCTCGCCGTCCTGGCGCAGCTTCAGATAGGTGTCGATCACCCGCTCCACCGCGGGCCCGATGTCGTGCGCCGTGAAACCCGGACCCATGATGGCGCCGATGGCGGCATCTTCCGCCCCCGATCCGCCAAGCAGGAGCTGGTAGTATTCGACACCCTTCTTGTCGACGCCGAGAATGCCGATGTGGCCGGCATGATGATGGCCGCAGGCGTTGATGCAGCCGGAAATCTTGATCTTCAGTTCGCCGATATCGTGCTGGCGGTCGAGATTTTCGAAACGCCTGGCGATGTCCTGCGCGATCGGGATCGAGCGGGCATTGGCCAGATCGCAATAATCGAGGCCGGGGCAGGCGATGATGTCCGTCACCAGCCCTGCGTTCGGCGTCGCAAGGTGCAGCGCCTTCAGCTTCTTGTAGATCGCGGGCAGGTCTTTCTTGCGCACATGCGGCAGCACGAGATTCTGCTCATGGCTGACGCGGATTTCCGCCATGCCGTATTCGTCCAGCAGATCCGCGAGCGCATCAAGTTGGTCCGCCGTGCAGTCGCCGGGCACGCCGCCGATGGGCTTCAGTGAGATTGTCGCGATGGCGTAGCCCGGCTGGCGGTGCTTGCTGACATTCTGCGCGTACCAGGTCTTGAAGGTGGGATCGAGCGATGTCGGTTCGTCATCCGGCAAGTTTTCGAAGGGGGGCGGCGCGAAATAGGCGCGGATGCGGTCCAGCTCTTCTTGCGGAAGCTGCAGGGTGCCGTTCGCCTTGATCTCTTCGAACTCGCGTTGCACGCGCTTGCGCATCTCTTCGACGCCGATGGCATTGACGAGAATCTTGATGCGCTGTTTGTGGATGTTGTCGCGGCGGCTGTCCTGGTTGTAGACGCGCAAGACTGCTTCCAGATAGGCGAGGATATCCTCGCGTTCCACGAACTCGCTCATCACAAGCGCCAGATACGGCGTGCGGCCCATGCCGCCGCCCGCATAGACCTTGTAGCCGATGCGGCCTTCCGCGTTCTTCACGATCTGCACGGCCATGTCGTGATAGAGCAGCGCGGCACGGTCTTTCTCCGTCGCACCCACCGCGATCTTGAACTTGCGCGCCAGGAAAACGAATTCCGGATGCAGGCTCGACCATTGACGGATGATCTCGCACAGCGGCCGCGGATCCTCGATCTCTTCGTCCGTGGCGCCGGCAAACTGATCGGCGGTGACGTTTCGGATGCAATTGCCGCTGGTCTGGATGCAATGCATCTCGACATCCGCCAGATGCCCGAGAATCTCCGGCACATCGACCAGCTTGATCCAGTTGAACTGCATGTTGGTGCGCGTGGTGAAGTGGCCGTAGCCCTTGTCGTAGGTGCGCGCGATGTAAGCCAGCTTGCGGAATTGCCTGGAGTTGAGCGTGCCGTAGGGCACCGCGATGCGCAGCATGTAGGCGTGAAGCTGCAGATAGAGCCCGTTCATCAGCCTCAGCGGCTTGAACTCGTCTTCGGTCAGCTCTCCGGCAAGACGGCGCTCCACCTGGTAGCGGAATTGTGCGACGCGCTCGCGAACGAACGTCGCGTCGAATTCGTCATATCGATACATCGAAGGAATCCATGGCTTGCTTGCCGAGATCGCGGCGGACCGACGGGCCTTCGCTGCGGATGATCTCGCGTTCTTCTATGGCGCGGATGCGCCCGCCGTCTTCGCGCACGGCGAAGAGATAGGGCGCCACCACAACGCGGCCTTTCACGAAAGCCTGCGCCGCTTCCAGCGCGGCATCGGCCGCAGCCTTCTCGCTGAACACATTCGCGGTGGCGAAATGGTCAACCCATGCGCCGTCGCGCCAGTAGACAACGTCACCGTCGCGCAGGCGGTTGGCGGTCAAGACTTGCAGGGCTGGGGTCGCGGCCATGAGGGGAAAATCGCAATTCCCGCGGGGCAATTCAATAGATCACATGCCAGATGTGTAAATTTGACATAATCACGACAGAAGTATGTGAAATCACTCCTGCCGGGAAATGGCGCTTTCGTGCCAGCGGTGGAGCAGGGCCCATTCCAGCGCCGAGAGCAGGAAGAAGATCGCCACGCCGAGGACCGACAGAATGGCGAGGGCGGCAAACATCGTCTCGATGTGCAGGCGGTTGCCCGCCTCGGTGATGGTCCAGCCGAGGCCCGTGGCGGTGCCTGTGCCTGCCGCGAACTCAGCCACCACCGCGCCGATCAGCGCGAGGCCGCCGGAGATTTTCATGGCGCCCAGCAGATAAGGCAGTGCTCCCGGCAATTGCAGCTTCCACAGGATCTGCCAGCGCGAGGCGCCGTAGAGTTTGAAGAGATCGATCAGGTTGCGGTCGGCCGAGCGCAGGCCGAGCGTGGTGTTCGCGAGGATGGGGAAGAACGCGACGATCCAGGCGAGGATCAGGAGCGCCTTGTCGATATGCTCATAACCCACCCAGATGACGATCAGCGGCGCGATGGCGATGACCGGCGTTACTTGGAGGATCACCGCATAAGGATAGAGCGCCAGTTCCACGATGCGGCTTTGCGCGAAGAGGATGGCGAGCGCCACGCCGGTGACGAGCGCCAGCACGAAGGCTTCGATCACGATGCGGAAGGTCGTCCATGTGGCGGCGGCGAGTTGCGCGTGATCGTCCACGAAGGATTGCGCGATAGCCGATGGTGCGGGCAGCACGAAGCGCGGCACCTGATAATGCACCACAGCCCATTCCCACAAGGCGAGAACGGCGATGCCGAGTGCGACGGGAACGCTATAGGTGAGCCAGTTCTTCATGCGGCCATCGCATGGCCGAGTGCGGCGGAAATCTTGCCGGCCGCATCGGTGAAGGCCGGTGTCAGCCGCCATGCCGCATCGCGCGTGGGAGGCGGGGATAGCGCGATATCCGCTGTGACGCGACCGGGGCGCGGCGTCATCACCACCACGCGGTCGGACAAATAAGCACTCTCATAGACAGAATGAGTGACGAAGATCACCGTGATGCCGTCCTCGCGCGCCAGCTTGAGCAGATCGTCGTTCAGCGACTGTCGCGTCAGTTCATCCAGCGCTGCGAAGGGTTCATCCATCAGAAGCAGCTTCGGATGCGCCGCAATCGCGCGCGCGATGGACACGCGCATCTTCATGCCGCCGGAAAGCTCGCGTGGATAGGCTTTCTCGAATTCGCCAAGACCCACGCGCGCCAGCGCTTGCCTGCTTCGCGCCTCCGCGTCTCCGCGTGCGATGCCTTTCAACTCCAACGGTAGCCGCGCGTTATCCAGCGCGGTACGCCATGGCATTAGCGTCGGCTCCTGAAACACGAAGCCGATTTCCGGCTTGCCGCTTGGCCACGCAACCGTGCCCGTCGTCGGCGCGATCAAATCCGCGATGATCCGCAGCGCCGTGGACTTGCCGCACCCGCTCGGCCCCACCAGCGACAAAAACTCACCCGCGCGCACATCCAGATCCAGCGCCGCAATCGCCTGCGTGCCGGAATCGAAAGTCTTGGAGACGCCGCGAAGCGAGATGAGGGCAGAGTTCAAGAAACACCTCCCCCTTGTGGGGAGGTCGAAAAATCCTTTGGATTTTTCGGGTAGGGGGATCGTTCGCGCCAAGCGATCACGATCGCATCAACCACACCGTCAAAATTCTCAATTACGTCCTGATTCCAGAATCGCAATACCTTATATCCTTCGTCTGCCAGAACAGCGTCGCGCTGTTCATCGCGGACTCGATTTTCTTGAAATCCGTGCTGGCTGCCATCCAATTCTATGATGAGCGCAGCACCATGTTCGGTGAAATCCAGTATGTAGTTTTGAAACGGCACCTGGCGACGGAATTTGCATCCGAGTTCGCGGTTTAATTCCCGCATCTTGTTCCAAAGCCTTCTCTCAACCCCGTGGCGTCCTGCCTCAGCTGCCGGGCGTGTCGAAGGCTTCCTTTGGCCAACCGCGCTCGCATTTGCGACGCTCCCCCTACCCGAAAAAGCTTCGCTTTTTCGACCTCCCCACAAGGGGGAGGTGTTATTTGAGAAACTTCAATGTGTAAGCCTTTTTATAATCCAGCATCTTCGGATACAGCCCTTCGCTCGCCATCGTGTCGAAGAACGTCTTCCAGCGCGCGTCTGTCATCTCGCCGATGCCGCTTGGCGCATCGGTAATCTTGTAGCTCTTCAGCTTGCCAATGGCTTGCGCGATCAAACCGTCAGTCATCTCCGGATTGTCGCGCTTGATGAGCGCATTTGCGGGCGCCGGATTGCCATACAGATAGGCTTTCCATCCAGCAGCCGTCGCGTTCACGAAAGCCTGCACCGCTTTCGGATTGGTATCGATCCACTTCTGCGGCACCAGCACCATGTTGGCGTAGCCGGGATAGCCATTATCCGCGAGCAGGAAGACCTGCGGCTTGAATCCGCCTTCCTTTTCCACCGTGTAGGGCTCGCTCGTCAGATAGCCTTCCTGGATCGCCTTTGGATCGACGAGGAAGGGCGCGAGGTTGAAGGTGTATTTGCGGATCTGGTTGTCGCTGAATCCGTATTTCGCTTTCAGCCACGGCCAGAACGCCACGGTCGAGGCATCCGCGATCATGATCGGCTTGCCCTTCATCTGCGCCAGCGATTTCACGTCGCCGCGCGGATGGGTGATGAGCACCTGCGGGTCTTTCTGGAAAATCGCCATCACCGCGCGCACCGGCACGCCTTCGCGCACCATGTTGAGCGGGATGAAGCCGTTCGAGCCCATGCCGAAATCCGCCGCGCCGCCGGCGAGCAAATGCGGCACGTTTACGGAAGGCCCGCCCTCCATGATCTTCACATCGAGTCCGGCCTTCGCATAAAGCCCCAGCGCGACGGCTTCGTAGAAGCCGCCATGTTCGGCCT
>JBQCJO010000495.1:0-3788 GCA_051952735.1 Rhizomicrobium sp. | reverse complement strand
ACCGTTTCATGCCATCCCCCTTTGTGCGCTTTAGCTGCGCCCCGTCACCGGCAGCGAACTCGACAAGCCGCCGTCCACCGGAATGGCGTGGCCGTTCACATAAGAAGAGTCATCGCTGGCGAGGAACAGCGCCGCGCCCGCGATTTCTTCCGGGTGGCCGTAGCGGCGCAGCGGATTGAGCTGGCCGATCTTGTTGTCCGTGCCGCGTTCGCGCGCGCGGTCGAAGATGGGTTTGGTCATGCCGGTCTCGATGATGCCGGGGCAGATCGCGTTCACGCGCACGCCGGTGCCATAGAGAAAATTCGCCGCGGTGGTGACGAGATTGATCACGCCCGCCTTGCTGGCGCTGTACGGGCCGGGGCCTGCGCCGGAGCGAATGCCCGCGACAGACGCCGTGCAGATGATGGAGCCTTTCTTCGCCGGCACCATCACGCGGCTCGCGTGCTTGATCGCCAGGAACACGCCAATCAGGTTCACATCCAGAATCTTGCGCCAGTGATCGGCGGTAAGTTCGAAGAAGTTGGGATCCGCGCCACCGGAGATACCGGCATTGGCGTAGATTACGTCCAGCTTGCCGAATTCCTTCACCGCCGTGTCGACGGCCTTGGACACATCGGCTTCGCTCGACGCATCGGCCTGCATGGCAATCGCCTTGCCGCCGGCCTTCTTGATGGCATCGACGGTCTCGTTCACGCCGTCGGTCTTGTCGAAGCACAACACGCTCGCGCCTTCGCTGGCGAACAGTTTGGATGTCGCGCGCCCGATGCCGCTGCCCGCGCCGGTGACGATGGCGCCGCGTCCTTGAAGCCTTCCCATAGTTCTCTCCCTCAGTTTTTGGATGCCAGTTTCAGATAGCGAATGGGGCGGCCCTGCACGAGCGAGCCGGCCGCATGCAAAATCGCAGCGGCGTCGAGGCCGTAGTAATCATAGAGCTGCGCGATGCGGCCCGATTGTCCGAAATGCTCGACACCAAGCGATGCCACGCGATGCCCATGCACGCCGCCGAGCCACGACAGAGTCGCGGGATGGCCGTCGATCACGGTGACGAGGCCGGCAAAGGCGGGAAGGTCGGCCAGCAAGCTTTCGATATGCGATTGCGCATTTCGATCACCGGCACGCCGCGCACGCGAGGCTGCTTGCCAGCCCGCGTTCAAGCGGTCGGCGGAGGTTACAGCCAGCACCGCCACATCGTTGCGGTCTTCAGCAAGGAAGCCCGCCGCCTTGATCGCTTCCGGTGCGACGACGCCCTGATAGGCGATGCAGATTTCACAATTCGGCCCCGGCGGGCGCAGCCAATACGCGCCATCGATAATGTGCTGCTTCAGCGCATCATCCAGCAAGCGCTTGGGTTGCTCCAGCGGCATGGTGGACAGGCGCAGATAAACCGAGCCACCTGTCTCATCGCGCAGCCAGCCGGTCGATTTCTCGTCCTTGCCGTCGCGCTGCACATAATCGAACGACCAGCGCATGATCTCTGTGAGTTCGTCCACAAACGCAGGCTCGAAACTCGCCAGCCCGTCCTGCGCCATGCCGATCAGTGGTGTACCGATGCTCTGATGCGCGCCGCCTTCCGGCGCCAGGGTGATGCCGCTCGGCGTCGCCACCAGAATGAAACGCGCGTTCTGATAACAGGCATAATTCAAGGCATCGAGGCCGCGCGCGATGAAGGGATCGTAGAGCGTACCGATGGGAATGAGCCGCTGGCCGAACAGCGAATGCGACAGGCCCAGCGCCGCCAGCGCGATGAAGAGATTGTTCTCCGCAATGCCCAGTTCCAGATGCTGGCCGCTAGGTCCTTGCGTCCAGCGATAGGTGGACGCGATCTTCTCTTCCTTGAAGCGGTCCGCGCCTTCGCTGCGGTCGAACACGCCGCGCCGGTTCACCCATCCGCCCATATTGGTGGAAACGGTCACGTCCGGCGATGTCGTGACGATGCGCGATGCGAATTCCGTCTGCTCACGCGCCAGATCGAACAGGATGCGACCGAAACCTTCCTGCGTGGACATTTCCTCGGCGGTCGGCAGCGGCAACGTTTTCGGCGGCTCGACATACGCCGCGTCGAACCGGCGGCGGCCTTTCGCATAGAATGGGACATCGGCGAGAAACGCCTTCAGTTCCGCTTCGCTGTGCTCCAGCCCTTCAAACAGATCCCATTCGTGACCTTCGCGCACTTTCATGTTGGCGCGGAATTCTTCCATCTGCTTGGGTGTCATCAAACCGGAGTGATTGTCCTTATGCCCCGCCAGCGGCAGGCCCATGCCTTTGATGGTGTAGGCGATGAAGCAGACAGGCCGGTCGTGATCGATGCTGTTGAACGTCTCCACCAGCAGATCGATGTCATGCCCGCCGAGATTGCACATCAGCGCGGACAATTGCTCGTCATCATACGAGTCGATCAGCCGACCCGCCGGTGACTGGCGGTCAAGATCGGCATGCAGGCGCGTGCGCCACGCCTTGCCGCCTTGAAAGGTGAGGGCCGAGTAGAGATCGTTCGGCGCGTTGTCGATCCAGTCGCGCAACTGCTCGCCGCCGGCGCGTGCGAAGGCGGCTTCCATCATGCGGCCGTATTTCAGGGTGACCACATCCCAGCCGCAGGCGCGGAACACGCTTTCGAATTTCGGCTTGAGGCCCTCGCGGATCACGCCATCGAGGCTCTGGCGGTTGTAGTCGATGATCCACCAGGTGTTGCGCAGCGAGTGTTTGTAGCCTTCGAGCAGGCACTCGAAGATATTGCCTTCATCCATCTCCGCATCGCCGACCAGCGCGATGAAACGGCCGAGCTTGTTCGCGTCGATCAAATCCTTCGCCGCCAGATAATCCTGCGTTAGCGAGGCGAAGGCCGTCATCGCCACGCCAAGCCCCACCGAGCCGGTGGAGATATCGACATCGTCGATATCCTTGGTGCGCGAGGGATAGCTCTGCACGCCGCCAAAGGCGCGGAAGGCTTCCAGCTTCTCGCGCGTCTGAAGTCCCATCAGATATTGAATGGCGTGAAACACCGGCGAGGCATGCGGCTTCACCGCCACGCGGTCTTCCGGTTTCAGCACCGCGAAATAAAGCGCGGCGAGGATCGCATTCATCGACGCGCTGGACGCCTGATGCCCGCCGACTTTCACCACATCGTCTTCGACACGCAGGTGATTGGCGTTGTGAATCGTCCAGGCGGAAAGCCAGAGAATCTTCCGTTCCAGCTCTTTCAGAATGTCGCGCAAATTCGGGCCTTTTCGGGCTGACGGATAATCATAGCGAGCCCAGCGGGATAGCGGAAATTCCCGAACAAATACAGCGGCGAAAGCGGCTTTTAATTGCGCCGCCGCCGGTGGCTTTGCCCCCACGCGCGGGGCTATCTTCGCGCCGCAAAGCGAACCCAGAAATCGCCCCTCCCATGACAAAAATCGCCCCGCCCAAACCCGTGAAATCCGCGCTCGACCTGATCGGCAACACGCCGATGGTGGAGCTGACGCAATTCGACACCGGCCCCTGCCAGCTTTTCGTGAAACTGGAGAACCAGAACCCCGGCGGCTCCATCAAGGACCGCATCGGCAAATCCATGATCGAAGCGGCGGAGAAGGACGGCAGCCTCAAGCCCGGCGGCCTCATCATCGAAGCCACTGCCGGCAACACCGGCCTCGGCCTCGCGCAGGTCGGTATCCTCAAAGGCTACAAGCTTATCCTCATCGTGCCGGACAAGATGGCGCGCGAGAAGATTCAGCATCTGCGTGCGCTCGGCGTCGACGTGCGCATCACGCGTTCGGATGTGGGCAAGGGCCATCCCGATTATTATCAGG
>JBQCJO010000494.1:0-4039 GCA_051952735.1 Rhizomicrobium sp. | reverse complement strand
GATGAACGGCCGAGCGCCGGAAAGACCGGCACCACACAGGATTATCATGACGCCTGGTTCGTCGGCTTTACAGCCGATCTTGTGACCGGCGTATGGATCGGCAATGACGACAATTCCTCCATGTCCCGCGCTACCGGCGGCGGATTGCCGGCGCATGTGTTCCACAGCTTCATGGAAGCGGCGGAAAAGGGCATGCCTGTGAAGCCGCTTCCCGCGCTTGCCGCGATGCCCGTGGCTGATGCTTCTGCACCGGCAGAACCCGCCATCTCCGCCGCACCCGCCGAGAAGCCTCCGCAGACGATCGAAGACATCCTCAACCGTCTCGCAAGCACGGGGCCGCAAACCTCCTCGACGCCTTAAGTTGCGATTGCGCGCGCCGCTCAATAGGTTGCGCGCCATGCGCTCGCTTTCGGATGTGCTTTACAACTTTCATTGGATCGTGCCCGGCGAAGCCGCGCGCTCGGCGCAGGCCTATGCCGGCTTCCTTGGACCTTTTCTTTCGGCGCGCGGGATCCGCAGCGTCGTCAATCTGCGCGGGCCCAACGAGAAATTCGGCTGGTGGCATTATGAAAAGCGCGTGACCGGGAAACACGGCGTCGCGCATTTCGACACGATGCTGAACTCGCGCCGTCTTCCGACGAAACAGATGCTGCTCAATCTGCTCGCCGCTTTTGACGCGGCGCCAAAGCCGATGCTGCTGAAATGCTCGGGCGGGCAGGATCGCTCGAGTTTCGCCAGTGCGCTCTACATCATTCATCGAAAAGGGTGGGGAGCATTCCATGAAGCGCTCAAGCAATTCTCGGCATGGCCTTATCTGCACAGGCCGAAATTGCACCAGCGCTGGCTGAAGCCGTTTCTCACATTCGCCCGCGAGCAGGCGAATGGCCGCCCACTCTCCGAATGGATCGCGAGCGACTACACGCCGGAGAAACTGAAAGCCTGGCTGGAAGGACAGGGCTGGGACGATTTCTTCCGCGGCCTCTACGACAAGCCCGGCAGCGCGCCGGGCGTATGAAGCTTTCCAACAAGATCGATGTTGCGGATGGCGTAACGCTGTGGCCGCAAGCCTTCGACGCGGAAGCACAAGCCGCGCTTGTCGCCGATATTTTCGCGAAAATCGAAACCGCTCCCTTTTACAAGCCGGTCATGCCCGGATCGGGCAAGCCATTCTTCGTCGAGGAAACCAATTTCGGAACGCTCGGCTGGATCTCGGATCGCAACGGCTATCGTTACGAGCCTTTGCATCCGGTGACGAAGCAACATTGGCCCGCGATTCCTGATCTTCTGCTTGATCTCTGGAATGCGACGACGGGATACGCCGCGCCGCCGGAATGTTGTCTGGTCAATCTCTACCGCGGCAGCGCGCGCATGGGGCTGCATCAGGACAAAGACGAAGCGGCGCTGGATGCGCCCGTGCTGTCGATGTCCTTGGGTGACACTGCTGTTTTCCGGATCGGCGGCACCAAACGGCAGGGCGAGACGCGAAGCTTGAAACTGTCGTCAGGCGACGTGCTGACTTTCGGCGGCCCGGCCCGTCTGGCCTATCACGGGGTGGATCGGGTGCTGGGGGGAACTTCCCGGCTGGTTCCGGGAGGCGGGCGGATCAACCTCACCCTGCGGCGGGTGGCCCAAACAAAATAGCGCCCGATCGGGGGGCCGACCGGGCGCCGTGCGCCGTTACGCGCGGGTACCGGGAGGGGATGACCGGTACCTTCGAAGAGACGACACCCAGCGTGCGAGCGGGGGGGCAGTGCGTACTGGGCGATAACCGCCTCTTCGAGTTCAAAGATATGCACGAAAGCCACAGTTTGCAAGAATTCTTTTAGAAAATGGATTTAATGAAATTTTATTAGTGACAGACGCAGTTTTGTCACACGTGCCGCGAATCAGGCGGATCGCGCCGCCAGCCGCCGCTCCACCGCCGAACTCCAGCTCGAGGCCAGCCCTGGCGCTGCCAGAACTTGCCGTAGGGCCTCCAGAGGAGCCTTTCCCAGCACAGCGAAAAACGCCTCACGCACAGTGGCGGCACCGCTGGCGTGAACACGTTCCAGCGCGGCGCCTTCAACGGGTGCAAATCCTTCGCGGGTGACGCGCAGATAGAATCCGCATCGACCCGATTGCGTCATCAATTGTGCCGTGTCGCCACGCTGTGTGTGGATCAGGAATTTGAAGCAGGGCGCGCGAGGTTGCGCGACTTCCAGTTCGACCTCGCCCCAGCGGAAACGGTCGCCGATGCAAATCTCTGTCTCATCGCCGCTATCGAGCGTGAGATTCTCGCCAAAAGTATTGGGGGCGCAGGCAAGCTGGTGCTCGGTTTCCCACCACGGCCAGTGGGACGCGGAATAGGCATAGACCGCCTTGTCCACGCCGCCATGAACGGTCAGATCCGCCTGGGCGTCGCCGTCGATATTCAATTTGCTGACGAAAAGGCGATCCTGGGAGGAGGCACTTTTGCCGATCCCGGAAAGGACCGGCTCACCGTTCATCAATGCGATGATCCGGGGTCGTCCGACATTGACGGACAATATGCGGAGCCTCATTGCTTCTAACATAGTCAGCAGACGCTGTTTCTCAACCTTCAGCGCTGCATGCCGGTAAAGCGCCCGGTTGGCGCGGTTCGGCGTTGACGGACCGGACGCAAAGGTTCATCACCCCCGGCCCTTCACCCTCTGATCGACGGAACCTGCATGCCCGCTCCCCGCCGACAATTCGACTCGCGCCTGCTTGAAGGATCGATCGTCCGATCGCTTTTCACGCTCGCCGTTCCGATCGTGGGCGCGAACATTTTGCAGGTCGCCTATCAGCTCGTCGATGCCTTCTGGGTCGGGCGCCTGGGCGCTGCTGCGGTCGCGGCGGTTTCGATCACCATGCCGCTGATGTTTGTGCTCCTTGCCGCCGGCATGGGCTTTGCGATCGCAGGCACCACGCTTATCGCGCAGTACACGGGTGCGCGGGATCACGCGATGGTCGATCATGTGGCGGCACAGACTCTTATCGCAATCACCGCGGTTGCCGTTGTCCTGGGCGGAGTTGGGATCGTGCTTCTGCCCTGGATACTGCATGCGATGGGTGTTTCGCCGGCGGTCTATCGCAATGCGCTCAGTTTCATGCGGATCATCTTCGCGGCGCTGCCATTCACTTTCGGCTACGCCATGGTGCAGGCGCTTCTGCGCGGCGTGGGCGAGGTGAAGATTCCGCTCTACATCGTTGCCGGCACCGTCGTCATAAATTTTGTTCTCGATCCGGTGCTGATCTTCGGCCACGCCGGTTTTCCGGTGCTCGGTGTGGCCGGCGCGGCCATCGCGACTCTGGTGGCGCAGGTGATCGCTGCCGGTGCCGGCATGGTCATTCTGTTCGGCGGGCGGTTCGGCATCCATCTCGACTGGCATCACTTCCGGCCGGACTTCGCGTTCGTGAAGCGCGCGTTCCTGCTGGGCTATCCCGCGTCCATCGAACAATCGACGCGCGGGCTTGGCATGCTCGTCATGACATTCCTCGTCACCAGCTTCGGCACGGTGGCCATCGCAAGTTATGGCGTCGGCACCAATGTCGTGAACGTCATGGTCATTCCTGCGATGGGACTTGCGATGGCGACGACGACGCTCGTCGGTCAGAACATCGGCGCCGGCAACATCAAGCGCGCGGAAAGCGTGGCGCGGCTGGCGGCGCTGGTGACGTTCGCGGCCCTGACGGTCGCCGGTGGGCTATGCTTTTTCCTGGCGAAGCCGATCATGACGTTCTTCGTGCCGCAGGCGCCCGACGTCATCGCGGAAGGCGCGCGCTTCATCCGCATCATGTCCTGGAGCTTTGGGGTCGTCGGCTTGCAATTCGCGGTGCTCGCGGTGCTGCGCGCTTCGGGCGAGATGCTGCCGGCCATGGCGACGACGCTGTTTTCGCAATGGTGTTTGCAATTGCCGATCGCATGGTTGCTCTCGCGGCATTTGTCGGTCGACGGCTTGTGGTGGTCGCTGCCGGTCGCGAATGTGTCGGCAGCCATCATCGCGGCGGCGCTGTTCCAGTCGGGCCGCTGGAAGACACG
>JBQCJO010000493.1:0-2252 GCA_051952735.1 Rhizomicrobium sp. | reverse complement strand
ACGTCACGCGCTTGGTCGCGGGAACCGGCACCGCGGCGGCCGGAGCAGCGGGCGGCGTCTGCGCAAACACCGGCGCAACGATCAGACACACAAGACCGGCGGCGAGGGCAGCAGAGAACGGTTTCATCGGAGTCTCCAGGATCGCCGGAGAGCGATAGCGGTCTTGCGATGAATGTCGGCTGAATAGCGGGATGCCGAAGGGTAAGCTACGCCTTCGACTAACCCCTACGAGCTCTGTGCTTGCGGCGAGATCATCGCGTGCTGAAGCGCCGCTCGCGGGCCTCGTAGCGACGATCGCTGATCAGGTGCGGCAGCTGACCGGGTTGGCGAACTCTTCCGTCAAAGCGTTGCATCGAAAAGTCGCTGCACTTCCCGGCAAGTCAGTTCGCGCTGTGGTTGGAGTTTTTTTTGCAGATCGGCGCCCTCAAGTTGTTTGACGAAGTGCTGGTGAAACACAAGGCTGCTACACTGCATGTTAGGTCATCGGCCCTGCTCTTTTTATCGCACAGACAATCAAGTCGCCCAAACGGCCATGGCCCTTTGGAACCGACGCAGTCTGTGAACGGGCTCATATCGAAGAGCCATCTGGCGGGCTACGATCACCACGAAAATTCGCGGTGGAATATCAAGCCAAACGATGGGGTGATCATGTCCGCCATATTCGAGTTGCTCTATCGTGAATATTGCCGCGCCCGTCTCGCTGAGATGCGAAAACAGCTTCTGATCGAACCTGAACGCGCTGAAGCTCTCGACGCGGATCATCTCCCCGCAACTCGGACTTCCGATGGCGGGATGGACACACATCGCAAGCCCGCTCACCACGTGCCCCACTGAAGCGGCCCGGACACACGCACCGCGCCGTCGTCCCTCAATGGACGCCCGCGCCCATCACCGCGAGCTGGGGTGTTTTGCTCCACGTGGGAAGCGGTGCCGCCGCGTAGCACGATTGCGGCGGCCCGCTTCCAATCCGGACGTCAGCTTCCGGGCGGCGAATACGAAGAACGCAGCTTCGCGGCGTTCTGACGAACCTGCTTGATCTCGTCCTGGGTGAACAAGCGCGTCAGCTTCACGTTCTGCAGGGTGCCCGCCGTCACGGTGAGCCCCGAGATGGCCGGGGCCGCACTCGGATCAGGCACGTCGAAGATCACGAGAACGCCTGGGCCGTCGGTCGCAACGCTGTACATCGAAATCAGCTTTCCGCCGGCCGCCTCGATGAGTTTTCTCGCCGCTTCCTGGCGATTGGTCGTGGGATTTTCCAGGATGGCATTGAGAGCGCGTGGGGTGTATTGACCTGTGAGGCAAAAATGCATGGCATGTTCTCCTCTGAGCTTTTGAAAACAGTCCTCCCTGCCGTTCCGAACTCGTCGTTCCGGCCACCGCATTTGAAATGGCAAGGTACGCTGCCCGCCGTGGGCATCAACGCCGCCGATAATTGCCGGGAGTTCGGCACGTCCCGGTGACGGCTCTCATCGAAGGCTACATCAACTCCCGAACACGCGGAAGAGGATTCCGCCAGCGGCGACATGTCGCTTTCGGGCTAGGGCAGAAACGTTGCCCAACGTACGAGATCAAGGCGCGCTGAATCGGCGCTCGCGCGCGTTGTACAGATGATCGCTGATCAATCGCCGCAGCTTTTCCGGCTCATCGAACTCGAGCTGGACCGCGAACGGCATGATGCCATCAGCCACACAATCGGTGCCGCACATGCGCGCGAGATCTTTCTCCGTCGTTGCCAGCGTGAGCTGCTCGCGCGAGGCATCCGCCACGAGCGCGGCGATCTCGGCTTGCGAAAACACGTGGTGATCGGCGAAGGCGCGCGTGCGCGCGACGGTGATGCCGCTGGCGCGCAATGTACGGAAGAAGCGCTCGGGATCGCCGATGCCGGCAAATGCGAAGACAGGTTTGCCGGAGAGCTGCGCGACTGAGGCCGCATCCGGCTTCAGATGCGCGCGCAGCACCGGCTTGTTGCGCGCAGCCAGCCGGCCAGCGACATCCTCCGCGGCGTGACCGTCGCCGATCAGCACCAGCGCGTCGGTGCGCGCGAGCTGGGCCTGCAGCGGCGCGCGCAGGGGGCCGGCGGGAAACACCTCGCCATTGCCGAGGCCGCGCTCGCTGTCGATCACAATCCCCGAGGTGTCCTTCCCCAGGCGGGGTTTCTGCAAACCGTCAACCATCAGGATCACCGGGGCGCCCTGCGATTGCGCGCGCGCGACGCCGTCGAGGCGCGCGCGCGCGACCACGACGGGAACGTC
>JBQCJO010000492.1:0-3490 GCA_051952735.1 Rhizomicrobium sp. | reverse complement strand
AGCGACAACGCGACGGCAGCGCTCGGTACCAGTGCAGTGCGGACGTTGCGCAGGAACAGCAGCACCACGAGCACCACCAGCACGATGGATGCGAACATCGTGAATTCCACATCGTGCAGGGATGCGCGGATCGTCGTCGTGCGATCGTTGGTCGGCACGATCTGGATGCTCGCCGGGATCGACGCCTGCAGTTCGGGCAGCAGAGCGTAGATGCTGTCCACCACCTTGATGACGTTGGCGCCGGGCTGGCGGTAGATGATGACGAGCACGGCAGGCTTGCCATCGGCCAATCCGAGGTTTCGCACGTTTTCGACGCCGTCGGATACGGTGCCGACATCCGAAAGCCGCACCGCTGCGCCGTTGCGATAAGCGATAATCAGCGACTGGTAATCCCTGGCCAGCGTGGCGGTGTCGTTGACATAGATCTGATAGCGCTTCGGACCATCGTCCACCGCGCCTTTCGGACTGTTTGCATTCGCAGCCGACAGCGCCGCGCGGACATCTTCAAGACCAATGCCATATTTGAACAAGGCCCGCGGATTGAGTTCGACGCGTACCGCGGGAAGCGAACTTCCACCGATTTGGACATCACCGACGCCCGTTACCTGTGAAAGCTTCTGCTGCAAAACAGTCGATGCGGAGTCGTATATCTGGCCAGTGGTAAGAGTATCCGAGGTCAGCGCCAGGATAAGAACCGGGGCGTCCGACGGATTGACCTTTCGATAGGTCGGATTGCTGCGCAACGCGGCCGGCAGATCTGCGCGCGCGGCATTGATAGCCGCCTGCACGTCCCGCGCGGCGCCGTCGATATCGCGATCCAAACCGAATTGCAGCGTGATGCGCGTGGAGCCGACCGAGCTTTGCGAGGTCATCTCGGTCACGTCCGCTATTGTGCCGAGATGTCGTTCCAGCGGCGTGGCGACGCTGGTGGACATGGTCTCGGGACTTGCGCCCGCCATCGAAGCACTGACCGAGATGGTCGGATAATCCACGTTCGGCAGTGGCGCTACGGGCAGAAGAAAGAAAGCGACGCTGCCGGCCAGCGCAAGGCCGATCGTCAAAAGGACCGTCGCTATCGGCCGGGTGATGAAGACGTGCGAGATGCCCATCACACTGCCTCGCCGCTCCAGCGTCTGCTCGTGCGATCGAAATAGAGATAGATGACCGGCGTCGTGAACAGTGTGAGAAGCTGGCTCACAAGAAGGCCGCCGACAATCGCGATGCCGAGCGGCTGGCGCAATTCCGATCCGGTACCGGTTCCGAGCATGAGGGGAAGCGCGGCGAAAACAGCCGCCACGGTCGTCATCAGGATGGGACGAAAGCGGAGAAGTGCGGCCTGGTGAATAGCCTCGCGCGGAGATTTTCCCTCTTCGCGTTCGGCCGCGAGCGCAAAGTCGATCATCATGATCGCGTTCTTCTTCACAATGCCTATGAGAAGAACGATGCCGATGATCGCAACGATATCGAGATTGTCGCCCGCGATGATGAGCGCGAGCAATGCGCCAACACCTGCGGATGGCAAGGTGGAGAGAATGGTCACAGGGTGGATGTAGCTCTCATAGAGCACGCCCAAGACGATATAAACGCAAACTATGGCGGCGAGGATCAGCAGCAGCTCGTTGGCCAGCGCCGATTGGAAGGCCAGCGCAGAGCCCTCAAAGTTCGTGTTGATGCCTGCGGGCAAACCGATATCGGCTTCGGCCTGCTGGACCGCGTCAACGGCAGCGCCGAGAGAAGAATTCGCGGCCACGTCGAAGGAAATCGACGCGGCCGGGAACTGACCAAGATGATCCTGCTCCAGCGGCACGGGCCGTTCCTCGATCGAGGCGATAGAGCCCAGGGGTACCTGCCCGCCGCCCGCCGAAGGCAGGTAGATATCGTTCAACGACCGCACAGAGTTCTGGATCTCGGGGCTGGCTTCGAGGATCACACGATACTGGTTGGATTGCGTGAAGATCGTGGAGATGATGCGCTGGCCAAACGCATCATAAAGCGCATTGTCGATGGTCGCGGCCGTGATGCCGAAGCGCGAAGCCGTGTCTCGATCTATGGCGATGAAGGCAGAAAGGCCCTGGTCCAGATAATTCGTCGAGACGTTTTCGATCGCGGGATCCTGGTTGAGCCGGTCGATCAGCTTGGGTACCCATTGATCCAGTTCCGCCGCGGTCGCCGAACCGAGCACAAACGAGTACTGGCCGCGGCTGACGGCGGAATCGATGGTCAGGTCCTGCACCGGCTGCATGAACAGGGAGATACCCGTTATGCCGCGTGTCTCGTGATTGATTCTGCGGATTGTGTCCGTGATATCGCCGCTTCGCTCGTTCTTCGGCTTCAGGTTGATCAGGAAACGGCCGCTGTTGAGCGTGTTGTTGGTGCCGTCCACCCCGATGAAGGATGAAAGACTGACGACGTCGCCATCCTGCAGTATCGCTTTGGCGAGCGCATTCTGGCGCTCCGCCATCGTTGCAAAAGAGACGGTCGGACCCGCTTGGGTTATGCCCTGTATGAGAGCGGTGTCTTGAAGTGGGAAGAAGCCTTTTGGGATCACGACATAAAGAAGCACCGTAACCGCCAACGTGATGACGGCGACCAAAAGCGTCAGCGGTTGGTTGTTGAGCACCCAGCCCAGAAGACGATCGTACTCCGCGATGATGCGATCGAAATATTCCTGGGTCTTGCGAGAGAAATTGCTCTGCTGCTTCTCGTCGCGATGGCGCAGCAGCTTGGCGCAGAGCATCGGCACCAATGTCAGCGATACGACCGCCGAGATCAGGATGGTGATGGCAAGCGTCACCGCGAACTCGCGGAAAAGCCGTCCGACAACTTCCTGCATGAAGAGGAGTGGAATAAGGACAGCGATTAGCGAGACGGTCAGTGACACGATCGTGAAGCCGATCTCGCCTGCACCCTTGAGCGCCGCTGCCAGCGGTCTTTCACCCGCTTCCAGATAACGCGAGATGTTCTCGATCATCACAATGGCATCGTCGACCACGAAGCCCGATGCGATGGTAAGCGCCATCAACGACAAATTATTCAGCGAGAAGCCCAGCAGATACATCGCCGCGAATGTACCGACGATGGAGAGCGGCACTGAAAGGCTCGGAATGATCGTTGCGGGTACGCTGCGCAGGAACACGAAAATCACCAGCACCACAAGGACGACGGCCAGCGCCAGCTCGAACTCCACATCCGATACGGAAGCACGGATGGTCGTGGTGCGGTCCGTCAACACCTGCATGTCGATGGCGGCAGGAAGACCGGCCTCGATCTGCGGCAGCATCGCCTTGATGCTATCCACCACCGCGATCACGTTCGCACCCGGCTGCCGCTGGACATTGAGCAGGATCGCCGGCGTCGTGTTCATCCAGCTTGAGAGTTTGGTGTTCTCCGCACTTTCCAACACCGTGGCCACGTCGGAGAGATGCACCGGCGCGCCGTTTTTGTAAGCGATGACGATGTTGCGGTAATCGTCCGCGCTTTGAAGCTGGTC
>JBQCJO010000491.1:0-2830 GCA_051952735.1 Rhizomicrobium sp. | reverse complement strand
GTTTTGACGATGCCATTGCGGACTACAACGCGGCCTTGTCCCACAATCCAAAGATGGCATCTGCACTTTTCATGCGCGGCGTTACCGAGCTCCGTAAAGGAGAAAAGGAGAAAGGCGAAGCAGATGTTCGGCAAGCCGAAGCGATCTATCCGTTGATAGGAAGCAGATACGCAATTTATGGAATTTCGCCTTAAACCACTCAATGCCGATGCAGCTTGCCGCCGGTCATGGCGCGGGCGACACCCGTTGTTGTCGGCAGGCTAAGCGGCAAACCCTTTAGCGAGCGCATGGCGAGATAGGCAAAGGCTTCGGCCTCAATGAAATCGCCGTTCCAGCCGGCATCTTCCGCCACTAACACCGGCGCATTCACGCGCGAACGCAGTTCGCCCATCAGCACGGGATTGTGCCTGCCACCGCCCATGACGATCCATGTTGTCGGCAGATCCGAGAAGTGCTCTCTCGCGCGCGCGATGGAAGCGGCGGTAAAGGCCGTGAGCGTGGCGGCACCATCTGCCGGCGACAGACCGTTCACCGCGTCGATTCCGAAATCCAGACGATCGAGCGATTTTGGGGGCAGCTTTTCGAAGACTTCGCTGTCAAGCATTTCGGCCAGGGCTTCGTCGTTCACGCGGCCCCGTCGCGCCAACGCTCCACCTTCGTCGACCGGCTTCTTCGTGTGGTTCATGGCCCAGTCATCGATGGGCGCATTGCCGGGACCGGTATCGAATGCCAGCACGTCCTCGCCGTTGATATAAGTCACATTCGCCACACCGCCGATGTTCACGAACACCAGCGGCGGCTGCAACGCGACCTTCTTAGCGTTGCGGGCCAGCACGGCATGATAGAGCGGCACCAGCGGTGCGCCCTGCCCGCCCGCCTTCACGTCCGCCGAGCGGAAATCGTTGACCACGTCGACGCCCGTAAGTTTGGCCAGCAGTGCGCCGTCACCGATCTGCCAGGTCCAGCGCTGCGCCGGGCGATGCAAGATCGTTTGCCCGTGAAATCCGACCAGAGCGACGTCCTGTGCGCGCAGCCCCGCTTTTTTGAGCAGCGATTTCACCGCGTCGGCATGCGCTTCGGTCAATCGTTGCTCGGCATCGCGGATGGAATACGGGACGGGCGCTCCCGCAGCGACATCCTTCGCTTCCTCCAGCGCTGCGCGCAGCATGGCCCGTGTTTCGGCATCGTAAGGAACAGCCAGCGCAGGCCCCGGCACGGCGATGTCCACGCCGTCCGTCTCCAGAAGCGCAGCGTCGATGCCGTCGAGCGACGTGCCGCTCATCAGACCTATGACTTTTTGAACCTCGGCCATCCGTGCTACAGACCCGCTTCTTTCACCCACGAGTGCATACCATGTCCGGCGCCGGTCACAGTTTCAAATCCGACTTCCTCCGCACCTTCGTGGAGCGCGGCGCCTATTACGATTGCTCGGCGCCGGAGGATCTGGACGCGCTGTTCCTGAAGGAGCGTGTGACCGCCTATATCGGCTTTGATTGCACGGCGCCCAGCCTTCATGTGGGCAATCTCGTGCAGCTCATGACACTGCGGCGTCTTCAACAGGCGGGCCACCGCCCCATCCTGCTGATGGGCGGCGGCACCACGAAAGCCGGCGATCCGTCCGGCAAGGACGAGACGCGCCTTATCCTCACACCTGAGAAGATCGAGGAGAACAAGAACAGCATCGTCTCGGGCGTGAAGCACCTGCTGAAGTTCGGCAGCGGTCCGACCGATGCCATGCTCATCGACAATGCGGAGTGGCTCGACAAGCTCGAATACATTCCGTTCCTACGCGAGGTCGGAAAGCATTTCTCGGTCAACCGGATGTTGACGATGGAAAGCGTGAAGCTGCGGCTGGACCGCGAACAGCCGCTGTCCTTCCTCGAGTTCAACTACTCACTGATGCAGGCTTACGACTTTGTGGAGCTCCACAAGCGCTTCGGTTGCCGTCTGCAATCGTCCGGCTCCGATCAATGGGGCAATGTCGTTTCCGGCATCGACCTTGGACGGCGCATGGAGAATGTGCAGCTATTCGGTCTGACGACGCCGCTCATCACCACGTCGTCCGGGGCCAAGATGGGCAAAACGGCGGCGGGTGCCGTGTGGCTAAACGCTGAACAGAAATCGCCTTACGACTACTGGCAATTCTGGCGCAACACCGAAGACAAGGACGTTGGTCGCTTCCTTCGCCTGTTCACCGATATGCCGCTCGATGAAATCGCGCGTCTCGAAAAGCTCGACGGTTCCGAACTCAACGACGCGAAGAAGACATTGGCCACCGAAGCGACAGCCATCCTGCACGGCCGCGCCGCCGCTGATGCTGCTGCCGAAACCGCGCGCCGCACCTTCGAAGAAGGCGCAGCCGCCGAAGGCCTGCCGACCATCGAAGTGCCCAAGAGCGAATTTCCGATGGGTGTCCTCGCTCTGGCGGTGAAAGCCGGCGTTGCATCGTCCAATGGCGAAGCGCGGCGCCTGATCCAGAACAGCGGCCTCAAGATCAACGACGCCGCGGTGAGCGATCCAGCCGCGAACGTGTCCGCATCGGATGCTTCATTCGGCGCGATCAAGGTATCGAGCGGCAAGAAGAAGCACGTTCTGGTGAAGCCGGTTTGATCTACTGTTGTTGCGGTGTCGCCGGCTTGCCGGTGTTCGCCTGCGGTTGTTGCGCGGGCGGTGTTGCAGGCTGCGGCGGCACCGGCATCGAACCTTCGAAAATTCGGCGGAAAATTCCCGGCGCCAGTGCTGCGAGCGGATTGACGCTCAAGCTCGGCTGATCCGCATCGCCCGACACGCTGTAGGTCATGCCGATAATGCCCTCGCCCTGTTTCGATAC
>JBQCJO010000490.1:0-4464 GCA_051952735.1 Rhizomicrobium sp. | reverse complement strand
GTGGAAGCGACCGCGCATATCGACGGACGCATCTTTCACCACACCATCAGCGTCGCGCGCGGCGCCCATTTCGACGGCCGCATGCCCTGGCGGCCCGTCAGCTATTTCGAAACGCTCGATCAACTTCCGGAGACACAGCCATGACCATCTTCAATCGTGGAGACAAGCCTGCCGATGCGGGCACAAAGCCCGCCGCAAACGACATCGTTCCGCCGCAGAAGCCGGCCGAGCGCCCTCTGGCAACCGCACAACCGCTTTCCCCTCCCCCAACCAAAACAGGAGCATCCATGCCATCGGTCATCAGCAAGGCTCTCAAGATCACCGGACAGCTTGAAAGCACGGAAGACATTCAGATCGACGGAGAGATCGACGGCGATGTGCGCGGCGTCGGCGTGAAGATCGGAAACAACGCCAAGGTCAAAGGCACGGTCTATGGCGATGAAGTCGAGCTTGCCGGCACGATCGACGGCAAGATCGAAGCGAAGAAAGTGATCCTGAACGGCACCGCGCGGATGTCGGGCGACGTCGTGCATCAGGATATCAAGATCGAGTCCGGCGCGTTCATCGACGGCCATCTCAAGCCGGAGTTCGGCAAGACCGCATCCTCCAAGCCCGCGTCCGTTTCACCGTTGAAACCGGTCACCGCCGTTGGATCGCCATCGCCGGACAAAACCGCCGAAGCAAGGCACTAGCATGGTGTGATCCCCTCTCCCCCATGGGGGGAGAGGGCTAGGGTGAGGGGGAGCACATCTCTCTACGCTCTGGCATTCGTTCAACATCAGCCGGCCAAGTCGCACCTAACGAAGACGACGTTCGGCGATCCCCCTCACCCCGACCCTCTCCCCCTTCGGGAGGAGAGGGAGAGTCAAAAAAAAATCCCCTCTCCGATTTCCGGAGAGGGGATTTTCGTTTCATCGCCTAGCGATAACACCAGGAGCGGTGGTGATGACGCCAGCACCGATAGCGGTGGTGGTAATACCGGTTGCCCCAGTAATAGCCGCGCCAACCGTGATGATGGCGCCAGTGGTGATGGCGATAGTGATGGCCGTTGCCGACGCTCACATAGATGCCCGCTGCCTGGGCCGGAGCAGTGGCAACCGCGCCACCCGTCACCAGCGCCGCAGACAGCGCAAGACCTGCAAGGAAGCTCTTCATTTCATTCTCTCCCGAAATTCTAACCCCTCTCACCTATAGCTAACGCGTGTTTAGCGGTGGCGTTCCGCGGATATTTCCCAATGGAATCAGCCACCTAACCAAGCGCAAAAATGTTTACCTGCAAGAATTGATTTATTCCTATTGTATGTTCTATATTTGTTCTCATGATGATCTCTCCCGCCGCCGGGCGAAAAACGGGCCTCGCCGAAACGCTTCTGGAACGGCAGCTTTCGGCTCTCAGCGAATTTGTCGGGCATAGCCTGACCGCCGCGACCGCGCTCGATCCGCAGGACATCGATCAGGCTGCGCGCCGCGAAAGCGAGATCGGCCAGGCTGCGCGGGTGGCCAAAATCAGTGCGCAGCTTGGGATGGCGATTTCCAAGCTGCGGGGCGAATTCACCCACCGCATGGTTTTCCGCAAGGAAGAGCCGGTGCAGGTTGCCGAGCTTCCGCCGCCGGACGCCGCGCCCGTTCCGCCACCTTATGAAGACGAGCCGCCCCTCTTCACCGACGAAGAGTGGAAAAGCGAAACCCTCACCAACGAGGAGCTTTGGCGGCGCTATGAAATTCGCGCGAATGAACGCGCGCGCCGCGCAGGTTGGATATGACACCCCCTCCCCCTTTTTTTGAGGTTCGAATACATGCAGCCGGTCCCTGACATTTCGCATCGCCGCAAAAGAGGCGGACAGCCCGGCAACACAAACCGCCTTCGTCACGGCCGCTATTCGCAGCCCTTCGCTGCGCGCAAGGCCGAGATCGATCGCGCCATCGCCAAAGCGAAGGCTCTGCTCGTCCGCGTGGACATGGTCCTGCGGATGCGCAAGGCGCTGAAGAAGAAGACCGCCGCGGCAAGCCAACAGCCCCTTCTTGCCGGAACGCCGAAAACGGACGAGCGCGGCGAAGGCGCTTTCGGGTGGCGGAAATTTCTTACAAGCGCGGGCCGCGCGATGTCTCTATTCTCAGCCGCAATCGAGGGGCCGTCATGACCGACACCAATTCCAGCCGATGGGCGCTGGTCTTCATCTTCATCACCATGTTCGTGGACACGGTGGGACTTGGCATCATCATTCCGGTGGCGCCCAAGATCATTGCCGATCTGACCGGTCCCTATGCCAGCAACGCCGCGGCCATGAGCGCCTCCGCCGCCTGGGGCGGATGGCTGCAGACGTCCTTCGCGGCGATGCTGTTCCTGTTTTCACCGCTGATCGGAAACCTGTCGGACCGCTTCGGCCGCAAGCCGGTTCTGATCGCGTCGCTGCTGTTCCTGGGCTTCGACTATTTCATCACCGGCATCGCGCCGACGATCTGGTGGCTCTTCGTCAGCCGCATTCTCTCGGGCATCGCCGGCGCGGCCTACGTCACCGCCAACGCCTACATCGCGGATGTTTCGCCGCCGGAGAAACGCGCCGCGAATTTCGGATTGACGGGAGCAGCGTTCGGCATCGGCTTCGTCGTCGGGCCCGCCATCGGTGGATTGCTCGGGCAATATGGCGTGCGCGTGCCGTTCTTCGCGGCAGCGGCGCTGGCGGTGGCGAACGCATTGTTCGGGTTGCTGGTGATGAAAGAGTCGCTACCGCCGGAAAGGCGTCGCAACTTCGAACTGTGGCGCGCCAATCCGATCGGCTCGCTGATGGCGCTGAAGCGCTATCCCATGGTGCTGGGCTTTATCGGCGTGTTGATCCTGATGCGCCTCGCGCATGACGCCAATCCGGTGATCTGGAGCTACTACGTTTATCTGAAATTCCATTGGAACACCGCGCAGCTTGGCTGGGCGCTTGCCTTCCTGGGCCTGGTGATGGCGTTCGTGTTCGGATTCCTGACGCGCGTCGCGATCCCGAAAATGGGAGAGCACAACGCCGCGATCATCGGTCTGCTCGGAGGCGCGGCCGGTTTCGCCGGCTATGCGTTCGCGACGCAAGGCTGGCAGATGTATCCGTGGATGCTGGTGTGGGCGCTGATGGGGCTCGCCATGCCGTCCATCAACGGCATCATCTCCAAGCACGTGCCGGGCAACGAGCAGGGCGAATTGCAGGGCGCGCTTGCCAGCATCGGCGGCATCACGTCGATCGTCGCGCCGGTTCTTCTGACAAGCGTGTTCGCGTATTTCACCAGCCCGACGGCCCCGGTCTATTTCCCGGGGTCGGCGTTCCTCGCGGCGGGCGTGATGCTGGCGCTGGCGGCGCTCATCATCGTGCGCCTGGACCGCGAGGAGGTTCCGCAAGCTGCGGAATAATGGTCTTGGGATGTTTTAGTGAACGCTGCTTCTGAGGCGCTCAAGCTCGTCTTTAATTCGGAGCTTCTCTTTTTTTAGAGCGTGGATCCTGACTTCATCCCAGTCCGGATGGGTCAGTTCCATCTCTATCATTTCTTCCAGTTTCTTATGTTTTTCGGACAACTCCAGAATGTGTCCCTGTAGTGCCATGTGGTGCACCTCTCTTTGGAAGGGAGAGAAATTAGAGCACCAAGAAAGGGGTCTGTCACGGCCTCTTTCGCGCGTGGCTGACAAGCTGTAAACGAGCGCAATGGTGGGCAAAAATTCAGGAAAAGCACGGGAACCACGGCTGGTCGTGGGAATCAGCGGCGCCTCCGGCGCGGCCTTTGGAATAAGATTACTCGAAGCGTGTTCCGAGCTCGGAATCGAGTCGCATCTGGTGATGTCGAAGCCCGGCGAAATGACCATCGGTTACGAAACCGAACTCACGCCGAAACAAGTCGCCGCGAAAGCCGACAAGCTCTATGCCATCGCCGACATCGCCGCGCCGATCGCATCGGGCTCCTTCAAAACCGGCGGCATGGTGATCGCGCCCTGCTCCGTGCGCACATGGTCCGAGATCGCAACCGGCGTGACGACCAATCTTCTGACCCGCGCCGCCGATGTGACGCTGAAGGAACGCCGCCCGCTGATCCTGATGGTGCGCGAGACGCCGCTGCATGTCGGGCATCTGCGCTCGCTGACGCAGCTGGCGGAGATGGGCGCGATCATCTTGCCGCCGGTTCCGGCGTTCTACGCCGAACCGCACGGATTGCCGGACATCGTGGACAACATTGTCGGCAAGGCGCTCGATCTTCTGGGCTATGATTGGCCGGGCGTGAAGCGCTGGGGCGAGGATCTCGTCAAAGGCAAACGCAACGCCAGGCCGAAGCGCTGATCGATGACCGAAGCCGAAGAACAGGTGTTGCGCGCCAAGCTCGCGGAGCTTCAACAGGAGCATCGCGATCTCGACACCGCGATCCAGGCGATGGCCGACACCGGCGTGAACGACCAGCTTCAGCTATCGCGGATGAAGAAGCGCAAGTTGCAGCTGAAGG
>JBQCJO010000489.1:0-2604 GCA_051952735.1 Rhizomicrobium sp. | reverse complement strand
CGTTGTGTGGGACGGCGATCCGCTGGATGTGACGAGCGCGCCGAAAGCCGTGTTCATCAAGGGCCAAAACATCCCGCTCGTATCGCGGCAGACGCGCCTGCGCGACCGCTATCGCGATCTGGACAAGAAGAATCCGCCCTTCGCCTATCGCTGAACGGAGTGACGCTTGCATAAGTGGTTGAAGCTTGCGGCAGCGGCGCTGGCGTTCGCGCTGCTGGCGCCGCGCGCCTCCGCCGAGGCGCCGGCATCGCAGCCGGTGCTTGGCAAGATCAGCGCCAATCCGGCGATCTGGACCGTGCATGGGCCGAAAGGCACCGCCTATCTGTTCGGCTCCATCCACATCCTGCCGCCGAACATGGAATGGCGCACGCCGAAGGTTTCCGCCGCCCTCAAGGCCACCGACACTTTCGTGTTCGAGATCCCGATGGACGACTCCACCAAAGCGGAGATCGCCAATTTCGTGCGCGAAAACGCATTCCTGCCGAAAGACATCTCGCTGCCCGCGCTGCTGAACGACGAAACGCGCAAGGATTACCACGATGCGCTCGCCATTTCCGGCGTGTCCCCTGCCGCATTGGTGGACAAGCGCCCGTGGTTCGCGGCTCTGGTGATCGAGGTGGGCTACATGAACCAGCGCCACCTCTCGTCCGAGGCCGGCGTGGACCGACAGATCTATACAGACGCTGTGGCGCGCGGCGTGAAGAATTTTCGCGCGCTGGAAACGCCAGAAGAGCAATTCCGCCTGCTCATGCCGGACGATCGCAAGCTGGAGATCAAGGAATTCGATTCCAGCCTCAAGGAAGTGCTCAAGGACAAGGGCGAGCTCGGCAATCTCATCGACGCATGGGCGGATGGCGACGTGAAGCGGCTCGGCAAGCTGATGAACGAAGGCCTGAAGACCGATAAGCGCATGGAGAAGGCGCTGTTCGAAGACCGCAACGCCAAATGGGTGGGCAAGATCGCGGCGATGCTGAATGAGAACCACACCTATTTCATCACCGTCGGCGCCGGCCATCTCGCGGGCCCGAAAGGGGTGCCCGCGATGCTCCGCGCGAAGGGCTTCAAGGTCGACGGGCCTTAAATCCGCGACAGCGGCGGCGCGACATTTTCCAGCGATTGCCGCTCGGCATTGACGCCAAGCCATATTTCCACCGCGCTGGCGAGCACCATCAGCACACCGCCGATCACATAGCCGAGAAACACATCGCTGCGCGCGCCGCTCTCGATCAGCGTGCCGAATATCAGCGGTCCGGTGATCCCGCCCAGTGCGGTGCCGAACGCATAGAAGATGCCAATAGCGCGGGCGCGCACTTCGAGCGGAAAGCTCTCGCCCACCGTGAGATAGGCCGCGCTGGCGCCGCAGGAGGCGAAGAAGAAATTGATCGACCACAAAACCGTCTGCGTGCCCGCGCCGACAATCCCTTGCGCGAACAACCAGCCGGTCGCCAGCATGATGATGCCGGAAATCGCATAGGTCGCCGCGATCATTACCTTGCGGCCGACAGTGTCGAAGAGATGGCCCAGCAGATACGGCCCCAGCACATTGCCGAGCGCGAATGGGAGGAGATAGAGCCCAACCGATTGGGGCGCTATCCCATAGAACTTCGTCAGGATGAGCGCATAGGTGAAGAAGATGGCGTTGTAGCAAAACGCCTGCGTCGTCATCAGCACAATGCCGAGCACGGTGCGCCGTGGATAATACGCGAACAGCGACTGCACGATCTCCGCGAAGCTGCGCCGTGTGGCGGACAGCTCTATCACCTGCGCGGGCATCGCTTCATGCGCATGCCCTTCCACGCGGTGTTCGATATCGGCGACGGTGCGCTCCGCCGCTTCGACGTCGCCGTGGATCATCAGCCAGCGCGGGCTTTCCGGCACGAAGCGGCGCAAAAACACCACGACAATCGCCAGGACGCCGCCGATCACGAACGCCAATCGCCACCCCAACCATTCGGGAATAAGCGCGGTGTCCAGAACCGCCAGCGATCCCAACGCGCCGATGGCAGCGCCGATCCAGAAGCTGCCATTGATCGCCAGATCCACGCGGCCGCGGAAGCGCGCGGGCGTGAACTCCTGGATCGCGGAGTTGATCGCGGAATATTCACCGCCGATGCCCGCGCCCGTCAGCACGCGAAATATCGCGAAGCTCGCGAAATTCCACGAGAAGCCCGTCGCGATGGTCGCGAGCAGATAAAGGCCCACGGTCACCGTGAAAAGTTTCTTGCGGCCGAAGCGATCTGCCAGATCGCCGAACACCAGCGCGCCGATGACCGCGCCTGCAACGTACAGGCTTCCTGCCAATCCAATCTGGCTGGGCGACAATCCCAGCGTCGCATGTTCGCCCAGCACGCCGGAGAGCGAGCCCACCAGCGTCACCTCCAGACCGTCGAGGATCCAGGTGATGCCCAGCGCCATCACGATCAGCGTGTGAAAGCGGCTCCAGGGAAGGCGATCGAGGCGGGCGGGAATATCGGTGCGGAACGCCATGCGTTTCGATAACGCGCAAATCCCGCATCGGCAACGCTTCAGTCGCCGGTTTCCGCCACCACGCGCGACAGGGATTGATGGAACTTCTCCGGCTCCGCGAGGAACGG
Source organism: Rhizomicrobium sp. (assembly GCA_051952735.1). GTDB lineage: Bacteria > Pseudomonadota > Alphaproteobacteria > Micropepsales > Micropepsaceae > Rhizomicrobium. The sequence continues at coordinate 10 of JBQCJO010000489.1, read as the reverse complement.
ATAATGTGCG
>JBQCJO010000488.1:0-2560 GCA_051952735.1 Rhizomicrobium sp. | reverse complement strand
CTCGCGCAATTCCGGTGCGCCTTGCGCCGCGCGCGCGGCACTCATCGCCAGCGCTGCCGCGTCGGCCCGCAACACCACCTCGGGATCGAGGACGGCCAAAAGTTCGGAGAAATCGCCGCCGCGGGACGCGGTGAGAAACGCATTCACAACCGCACGCTGCTGTGCGCGGTCCGCTTCCGACAGAGCAGGTCTTCCATGCACCCGCCGCCGCGCCCGGCTGGCGAGCTGGCGTGTCGCGACCGGCGATCGGCCGACAATTGCGGCGATATCGTCGAAGGGCAGGTTGAACATGTCGTGCAGAACGAAGGCCACGCGCTCGGGCGGCGTCAGCGTGTCCAGAACGGCCAGCATCGCCATGCCGATGGAATCGGCGAGAACGATCTCGTGCTCGGTGTTGTCGTCATTCGCCACCGCTTCGGCTTCGCGCCCGATGGCCTCTTCATGGCGCATCTTGCGCGTGCGCAAAATATCCAGGCACACGCGGCCGACAACAGTTGTCAGCCAGCCCGTCAGATTTTCCACCGCGCCGGAATCCGTGCGGGAAAGGCGCAGCCATGTTTCCTGCACCGCGTCGTCCGCTTCGCTGCGCGATCCCAGCATGCGGTAAGCGACTGCGCGCAGATGTTCGCGGTTGGCTTCGAATTTCTGCGCCAGAAGTTCCGTCTCGTTCATCCGTCACATTCCGTCCGTCTCGTCCGTCATAGGGATGACGAATGACCCCAACCCGATGTGACAGGAGATAGGTATGTTGCAGCCCCGAATGAAGAACCCCGCCGGCTTGGTGCCGGGATCCGGGCAGGCGATCCAGGCGCTGATCGTGGCCACGCAGAGCGCCGGGCTTCCCTCCAAAGTGCTGCATCTGGCGCATCTGCGCGCCAGTCAGATCAATGGCTGCGGCTTTTGCGTGGATATCGGCACCAAGCACGCCAAGCAGGACGGCGAAACCGATGAGCGGCTGCATGCCGTCGCCGGATGGCGCGAGGCGCCGTATTTTTCCGATGCGGAGCGCGCCGCGCTGTTGCTTTCGGAAGCGATGACGACGCTCGACAGCCGCGATCCGGTTCCGGATGCGGTGTGGGAAAATGCGACGAAGCATTTCAACGAGAAGCAGCTTGGGGCGCTGGTGCTCTGGATATCGCTGGTGAACCTGTTCAACCGCGCCAATATCGCTACGCGGCAACTGGCCGGCACACCGCTGCCGAAATGATGGATGTCCGCGCCCGCAAGTTTGTGCTTGCGGGCGTTGGCCTCAAATCCGGTTTGCCCGTGCGATGGCGCCGAGATGCAAGGCGCTGGGCTTCGGCGTGCGCCTGAAGGTCTGAAGGTCCACGGCCACCAGACCGAAGTGTTTGGAATAGCCGGACGTCCATTCGAAGTTGTCGAGCAGTGACCAGTAGAGATAGCTGTGCACCGGAATGCCTTCGTCCATCGCGGTGCGCAGGCTTTCCAGACATGCGTCGATGAACTGGATGCGCTGCGCGTCGTTGTCGGTGGCGATGCCGCTTTCGGTCACATAGATCGGCTTGCCGATGGCCTTGTGCGCCCAGCGGATCACGCCCGCGACAGCTTGCGGATAGTATTCGTAACCCGCATCGGCGATGACGGCGTCTTTCGGCGGCGCGGTGACGCCTTTGTCGTCCACCAGGAAGCGCGTGTAAGGCTGCACGCCGACGAAATCGGCATGGGTGCGTGCGACATCCACCCAATCGCCGTAAAGCCGCTTGGTATATTCATCGGCAAGTGAGTTCGGGCCGACGGGCTGTATGTCCTGCGTGGTGAGCGAGATGCCGACGAGAAGTTCGGGCCGCACCGTCTTGATCGCGGTGTAGGCCTTGCGATGCGCCTCCTGCATCAGCGGCACGGCGACGGCGGGATCGGCGTAAGCCATGGTCGAGAAGTTCGGCGAGTTGGTCGCCTGCGCCGCCGCGGCGATGGCGGCTTTCACGGCGGGAATATATTTGGCAATGCCGGGCATGATCTGCACCAGCAGTTGGATGTTGCACTCGTTGAACGGCGTCGCCATGTGCATCAGCCCGCCCAGATGCTCGGCAGCTTTGGTGCAGAAGGCCGTGAAGAGGTCCGGCGCATCCGCCACCGTGAATCCGCCGCGTTTCGCAAACCACAACGGCACGGTGAAGTGGTTGAGCGACACGACGGGCTTCAGCCCATGCGCGCGGCAGGTCTCCAGCACCTTGGCGTAATGATCGAGTTCGGCGTTGGAGTAGAAGCCCTGATTGGGCTCGATGCGCGCCCATTCGATGCCCATGCGGTAGCAGTTGAAGCCCAGCTTCGCCGCGATGGCGATGTCTTCTTCATAGCGATGATAGGAGTCGCAGGAATCGCCGGAGCGGTCCTTGTAGAGCGACGGCTTCATGTTCTCCATCAGCCAGGCGTCGGCGTTGGTGTTGTTGCCTTCGCTTTGATAGGCGCTGATCGCCGTGCCCCAGAGGAAGTCCTTCGGCAGCGCGCGGCGCGTATCGGCGGCATCGGCCTTGATCTGCGTGGCGCCGAGACCGAGCGCGGTGCCGGCAATGAGCCCGCGGCGAGAGATCTTCATTTA
>JBQCJO010000487.1:0-5046 GCA_051952735.1 Rhizomicrobium sp. | reverse complement strand
CGGCACGATGGGTCCCGGGTCTAGCCGCTTTCGCCGCGTCGCCCGGGATGACATGTTTGCATCATGACCTCCCACTCCGAATCCCGCGTCGTTCCATATCCCGCCGATCTCATGTTCGCGATCGTCGCGGATGTGGAACGCTATCCGGAATTCGTGCCGTGGACCGTGAGCCTGCGCATTCTCAAGCGCGAACCGTTCGGCGAAGGCGAAGTGCTGACCGCGGAAACCGTCGTCGGCTATCGCGCGCTGCGCGAGCGCTACAAAAGCCGCGTCGTGCTCGATCCCAAAGCACGCACCGTGAATGTGACGCAGGTGGACGGTGTTTTTCGCGAGCTCGAAAACCACTGGCGCTTCATACCGGAAGGTAGTGGCTGCCGCGTGGATTTCTCCATCCGCTTCAAGTTCAAAAGCAAGATGCTGGAAGCCGTTGCCGGCGCCGCGTTCGGCCTCGTCGTCACTCAGATGACGAAAGCGTTCGAAGATCGCGCGAGGAAGTTGTCGGAAGCGGATTGATCACCAGATTACGGTGACGACGAGGCCCGCGACCACAAACGCTCCAATAGTAGCGACAGTCTGACGATCCGCAGACGGAAAACAGGCGGTCACAATCGCGACCAGTCCTGTCAGTAAAATCGCACCTGCCAGGAGTCGGAGAAAGGGTGTCGAAAAAATAATTCGGAGATAGTGGACAATCAATTTTGGCTCCCACAAACCGAATATATTGCGCAATGGCTGATGTGGCCAAATCTAGAGCAGCCGCTGTAGCAATTCCAGCGCCGCTTCCACCGTCTTCATCCGGATTTCGCTGCGGCCGATGTCGCCGAAACGGTGCGCTTCATGAATGATCGAGCGGCGCTCGCGGCAGGCGGCGATGTGCACGAGGCCGACCGGCTTCAGCGGTGTGCCGCCACCAGGTCCCGCAACGCCAGTCACCGCCACAGCAACATGCGCGTTCGAATTCTCAACAGCACCTTCCGCCATCATCCGCGCAACGGCTTCCGACACAGCGCCCATATCCGCGATCAGATCGCCGGGGACATTCAGCATGTCCTGCTTGGCGCGGTTGGAGTAGGTGACGAAGCCGCGGTCGAACACATCCGACGATCCGGCGATTTCCGTTAGCAAGCCCGCGATCAATCCGCCGGTGCAGCTTTCTGCCGTTGCCAGGCGCAGTTTCTGCTCGCGCGCCTGCATCAGCACCATTTCGGCCAGACGAAGAAGCGGCGGCGAAAACATCAGAATACTCCCAGATGGCCGAGCAGGGCGATGATGATGCTTCCCATCAGTGCCGCCACCACGTCGTCCGCCATGATGCCAAGGCCGCCGGGAACGTTGCGCTCGACGGCATGGATCGGCCAAGGCTTCACGATATCGAAAATGCGAAACAGGATGAAGGCCACGAAATAAGCGGCGATGGACAGTGGCGCGAACGCGCAGACAATCCATTGCCCGGCCACTTCGTCGATCACGCATTCGGATGGATCGTCCCGTCCGTTGGCGCGCGTATAGATCTCGCAAGCCCATGCGCCGACGCCCAGCGCGACGATCGCAGCGAGCATAAGCGCGAAACGCCCGCCAGCCGCGGCAATGATCCAGGCAACCGGCAGGGCAACGATGCTGCCGGCGGTTCCTGGCGCGGTCGGTGAGCGGCCAACGCCCAGCACCGTCGCAATCTGCGTCGCAATGCGCAGCCGTGCTTCCTCGCTCATGCCGCGCTTTCCATTCGGATCGTTACGGTTGCGTGCGCGGCCAAACCTTCGCCGCGCCCGGTGAAGCCCATGCCTTCGGTGGTCGTCGCTTTCACGCTGATGCGGGAAACATCGACACCGCAAATCTCCGCGATCCGCGCGCGCATGGCCTCGCGATGCGGCCCGATCTTGGGGCGCTCACAGATGAGCGTCACGTCGGCATTCGTCAGGCTTGCGCTTTTCCCGCGCAACAAAGCCATCGCGTGCTCGAGAAACTGCGCGGAATTCGCGCCGCACAATTTCGGATCGCTGGGCGGGAAGTGTTGTCCGATGTCGCCGGCGCCGATGGCGCCGAGAATAGCATCGGTCAGGGCATGCAGTCCCGCATCGGCATCGGAATGCCCTTCGAGCGCTTTGTCATGGGGAATTTTTATGCCGCAAAGCCAGACATGATCGCCGGACACAAAGCGGTGCGCGTCGAAGCCGAAGCCGGTGCGGAATTCCGCGGTGTCGCCCAGCAGCTTTTCTGCGAACGCCATGTCGTCCTTTGTCGTGATCTTCAAATTCCGTTCTTCCCCCGCAACGGCTTCGATCTTCAATCCGGCAAGTTCGGCCATCGCCATGTCGTCGGTCACGCTTTCATGCCCGAATTTGCGATGCGCCGCGAGAATGGCATCGAAACGGAAGCCCTGCGGCGTCTGCGCCCTGAGCAGGCCGTCGCGGGGAACGGTTTTCCATCCGCCTTCGTTCCGTGTCTTCAGCGTATCGGCGACCGGGAGCAGGGGAATTGCGGCATCGGCGCCGTTTTCCAGCGACGCGATCACCCGGTCTATCAGCGCGCGCGAGACGAGCGGCCGTGCAGCGTCGTGAATCAGAACGAAATCCGGCCGCTGCACGGTAAGCGCCTGCAGTCCGTGAAAGACCGAATGACTGCGCGTGTCGGCACCGGCAACGGGCGGAAGCAGTTTCAATCCATCAACGGCGCGGTGAAACAGGTCGCCATGTTCGCTGCCGATCACGATCTGCGTAGCCGCGATATCCACGCGATGGGCGAACGCATCGATGGAGCGGCGCAGCAGCGGAATGCCGCGCAACGGGAGATATTGCTTCGGCTGTTCATCGCCGAACCGGCTTCCCGATCCGGCGGCGACGATGAGAAGGGCAATGCGCGGCATGGTTGCCAAGTAGCGGTGCGCGGCCTTCAGGGTCAACGCGCCTCACTGCGAGTGGCTTGCGGGAAAGATCGATAGATGCCTAGAATATAGCCAGAAATATCAATGCCTAATTTGTGTGCAAACCGTGAGCGCCCGCGCCGACACTCTCGATTTGGAAAAGCCCGGTCTGGGCCAGATTTTCGCTGTTCTCCCCATGCCCGTCCTTCTGGTGGGGCAGGATTTGCGGGTGCTCGCCGTGAACCCTGCGGCCGAGCAGTTCTTCGCGGTGAGCGCCGGCGTAATCACGCGCCAGCGGTTGGATGAATTGGTGCCGTTCGGCAGCCCGATCCTGCAGCTCATCGCGCAGGCGCAGGAACGCGACGCTTCCGTTGGCGAGCGCGATGTCGATCTGGCGACGCCGAGAGGCGGCGAACGTACCGCCGATGTCGTGGCAACGCCTGCAGGTGACGCGGATGGCAATGTGGTCGTCACGTTGCACGAGCGCAGTCTCGCGCAGCGCCTCGATCGGCAATTGCTCCATCGCGGTGCCGTGCGCTCGCTACACGGCATGGCCGCTGTGCTGGCGCATGAAATAAAAAATCCGCTCGCCGGTATACGCGGAGCGGCGCAACTCCTCGAAGAAGCGGTGCAGCCCGCGGATCGAACGCTGACGCGCCTGATCTGCGACGAGACAGACCGCATCCGCGATCTCATCGACCGGATGGAATCCTTCGGCGATCGCCGCGCCTTCGCGCGCACGCCCGTGAACATCCATGAAGTTCTCGGCCGTGTCCGGCAAATCGCGGAAGCCGGCTTCGCGAAGCATGTGAATTTCGTGGAAGTGTTCGATCCCTCGCTGCCGCTCGTATCGGGTGACAAGGATCAACTGATCCAGGTCTTCCTTAACCTCGTGCGCAATGCCAGCGACGCGCTTCCCGAAACCGGCGGCGAGATCACATTGACGACCGGTTATCGCCCCGGCATGCGCGTGGGCGCAGGAACGTCCGGTGCGCGATTGAGCGTGCCGCTGGAAGTCACGGTTCGCGACAACGGCTCCGGCGTGCCGCCGGACCTTTTGCCTTACATCTTCGATCCTTTTGTTACGACGAAGCCCAACGGCAGCGGCCTGGGGCTCGCGCTGGTCGCCAAAATCGTCGGCGATCACGGCGGCGTCGTGGAATGTGACTCCGCGGCGGGCCGGACAGTGTTTCGCGTGTTGCTGCCCAAAGCGGACGGTGGAGGCTGAGCATGCCGGCTGGAACGATCCTCATTGCCGACGATGATGCTGCGATCCGCACCGTGCTGCATCAGGCGCTCGGCCGCGCAGGCTACGATGTGCGCACTACGGCCACCGCCGCCGGATTGTGGCGCTGGGTATCGGCGGGTGAAGGCAATCTCGTCATTACCGAGGTCGTTTTGCCGGATGAAAGCGGATTCAACCTGTTGCCGCGCATCAAGCGCGCGCGGCCCGATCTGCCGGTTGTCGTGATGAGCGCGCAGAACACCATTCTCACGGCCATCACGGCAGCCGAGCGCGGCGCGTTCGACTATCTGCCGAAGCCTTTCGACCTGAAAGAATTGACGGCGCTCGTGCAACGCGCGCTCGCCGCGCCGCAAAGCGAGACGCAGCCCGCACAACCCGCGCAAGGCGACGAAGAACGTCTGCCGCTCATCGGCCGCTCGCCCGCGATGCAGGAGATCTATCGCGTCATCGCGCGGCTCACGCAGACCGATCTCACTGTGATGATCGTGGGCGAGTCCGGCACCGGCAAGGAACTCGTCGCGCGCGCATTGCACGATTACGGCCGCCGCCGCAGCGGCCCGTTCGTCGCGGTGAACATGGCGGCGATTCCGAAGGAGTTGGTCGAAAGCGAATTGTTCGGCCATGAGCGTGGTGCATTCACCGGCGCGACCAATCGCGGCATCGGCCGTTTCGAGCAGGCCGAAGGCGGCACGCTGTTTCTCGACGAGATCGGCGACATGCCGCTCGAAGCGCAGACGCGGCTGCTGCGCGTGCTGCAGCAAGGCGAATACACCACCGTCGGCGGCCGCACGCCGATCAAGACGGACGTTCGCATCATCGCTGCGACCAATCGCGAACTGCGCCAGCTTATCCAGCAGGGCCTGTTCCGCGAAGACCTGTTCTTCCGTCTCAATGTCGTGCCGTTGCGCCTGCCGCCGTTGCGCGAGCGCAGCGATGACGT
>JBQCJO010000486.1:0-2552 GCA_051952735.1 Rhizomicrobium sp. | reverse complement strand
GGCCCGTAGGCGCGCCAATCCGCCTGAGAACGGAGCGGCTTCACCAGTCCGCGCTGCTCATAGACACGCAGCGCTTTCACGCTCACGCCCAATCGCCGCGCGGCTTCGGAGGGACTGAGGTACTGGTCTTTCATCAGCATGGAGAGGCTTTCATCAACGCATCCGTTTGTGAAGGCGTCCCCAAGGTCCGGCGCAAGCGGGAAATTTCAGGCGAAGAGCGCGGCGAGCTTTTTCAGCGATTGGCGGGTGCCTTCATCATTATCCTCGGGGCGGACGCCGGACGGAACGTTCTCGAAGAACATCGTGATCTCGGTGCCGCCATCCATGTCGCGAAGACTGGTGGTCAGCGTCATTTCACCCCGATTGCCAGGATCGTTGGTCTCGAAATTGATCGCCTCGACGATTTTTTCGTTCGGGATCAGTTCGACGAACCGGCCGTCGAAAGTATCGGTGTCGTCCGTCGTCTTGCCGGCGGGCCGCGCCGGATCGCGATAGGTGAGGGACATCCGATACCCACCGCCGGCGCGCGCGTCGAAGCTGTGCACTTTGGCCGTCATATTATCGGGTACGCGCCAGCGCACGATGAGCGCCGGATCGATGCAGGCGCGATAGACCTCCGCACGAGATGCTTTGACGAACTGTGAAACTTTGCTGGTGGACATCCGGCGAGCTTAGCCCACGGCAGTGATGTGCAGCTTCGGTCCCGGCCGCAGCATTCCCGCCCCCAGTATTTCGTATAATCTATATTATGGGAAATTAAAGGGCGATGGTTGCCGGGGCCGCGCCGCCCGATATGGTTCCCGCCTCAGAATCTCCGAACAGACCCTTCCGCGAACGGACACTCTTATGAAGCGCCTGCTAGTTGTCGCCGCTGCCTTCGCTGCCTGCATGGTCACCGCTCATGCGGACGACGCCAAGAAATCCGATGCATCCGGCATCTTCCAGCCCACCGAATACAAATCGAGCGGCAGCGTGACCGCCGGCGGTTCTTCGATCGCCTACGACGCCATCACCGGCACGCTGGTCGTCCATCCCAAAGGCTGGAACGACGCTCAGAGCCCCAAGGACGACGAAAAGAACCCGACGGCCGAAGCCAGTATGTCCTACGTCGCCTATTTCAAGCACGGCGCGGACGTTTCGAAGCGGCCGATCACCTTCGTGTTCAACGGCGGCCCGGGCTCGGCAACCGTGTGGCTGCACATGGGCGCCTTCGGGCCGCGCCGCGTTGTCACCAATGACGACACCCACACACCCGCCGCGCCCTATACGGTCGTCAACAACGACCAGAGCCTGCTGGATGCCAGCGATCTGGTGTTCATCGACATGCCCGGCACCGGCTTCGGCCGCATTGCCGGCAAGGACGCCGACAAGAACTTCTACGGCGTCGATCAGGATATCCGCGCCTTCGCGATGTTCATTCAGGAGTTCCTGGGCAAGTACAATCGCTGGAATTCGCCCAAATACATCTTCGGCGAAAGCTACGGCACCATGCGCGCCGCCGGCCTTTCGCTGGCGCTGCAGAACCTGGACATCGATCTGAACGGCGTGATGCTGCTGTCCGACGTTCTGAACTGGGATCTGCTGCCGGACGACCCGGAACTGAATCCGTCGATCGACGAACCCTATATCGTGGCCCTGCCGTCCTACGCCGCGACGGCCTGGTATCATCACAAAATTCCCAATCGCCCGAATGAATTGCGGCCGTTTCTTCTGAAAGTGGAGCAATTCGCGACCACCACCTATGCGCAGGCGCTCCTGCGTGGCGGCGCGCTGGACTGGAAGCATCGCAAAGCCATCGCCGCGCAATTGCACGCCTATACCGGCCTGCCCGTCGATTATCTGCTGCGATCGAACCTGCGAATCGAATACGGCGCGTTGCAAAAGGAATTGCTCGGCTCGCAGGACCTGACCACGGGAACGCTCGACACGCGGTTCACGGGCCCGACCCTCGATCCGCTGAGCAAGATCGCCGAATACGATCCGCAAAGCTCCGGGATCAGCTCGGCCTATATCTCGGCGTTCAACGGCTATGTCCGCAACACGCTGGGCTACAACGGCAAGCTGGAATACAAGCCCGGCGCCAATGTTTACAGCAGCTGGGATTACAAGCATCAGCCACCCGGCGCTGGCCATGCTCTGATCCAACTGCCGAATGTGCTGCCCGATCTGGCGGTGGCGATGAAGCGCAATCCCACGATGCATGTGATGGTCAACGGCGGCTATTTCGACATCTCCACGCCCTATTACGAAGGCTGGATGGAAATGCGCCATCTGCAGATTCCGGAGAAGCTGCGCAGCAATCTGGAATTCCACTACTACGAATCCGGACACATGGTGTACGTGCACCAGCCGTCGCTGGTGCAGTTGCACGACAACGTGGTGGCGTTCATCCACAAGACGAGCGGCGTGCAGTAGAATTTTCTCGCACCACCCGCACTATCTTCGCTTGTCTTGGCCCGCCGGAGTGCGGGCCACCCAGGTGACGTCTTCGCGGGCATCGAAAGTAAGGCGCCGGCGTCTTCTTCGGCTCTCAGTTTTGCAGGATTTCAACT
>JBQCJO010000485.1:0-8435 GCA_051952735.1 Rhizomicrobium sp. | reverse complement strand
TGACCGCCATTATACCCGTGCGACCACGCCCAGCTTCCATTGTGATTATTGCTGCTGCTGCTGGCGGCGACGGAAGCGTTTGCATTCGCATTCGCGCTGCTGCTGAGCGAACGCGGCGGTGCGGAGGCGTTGCCGTTTCCGCCATTGTAGCCGTGCGACCATGCCCAACTGCCGCCATTGCTCTGCGAAGTGCTGGCGCTTGAATGCGAATGCCCCTGGCCGCCCGCGTTGAAATGCGGATGCGAGGGCGGGGGATTCTTGTTCTGGTCGGCGGCGGTGGCGGCGCCGGCAAGCAGCGTCGAGCCGAGCAACGCAGCCGACAGCCCGTAAAGGAACTTCATAGACTCCTCATTGGTCCAAATTTTCCGCGGTGAATATCGTGAAGGGCGGCTGAACCCAGCATGAACAGACTGGTTCATCGTGGCACAACCGGCGGGCGAGGCTTTCCGGGCCGGTTGCAGAAATGTCTAATGGCTTACCCTGCAATTCGTTAAGAGCCGCGGCGCTATAAATCCCTATCATTCGGAGAGAGCCGTGGGGGCTTCCGCGACTGGGAACAATACGGCGCGCCTTTGGCAGCGCGGCGCGACACGGCGGGCGATCCTCGACGCCGCGCGCATCGTTGCCGCGCGCACGGGCTCCATCGATTTCTCCTTGAACACGGTGGCAAAGGAAGCCGGATTCTCGGTCACGACCGTCTTTGCCTATTTCGCCACCAAACAGGATCTCATCCTGGGCGTCGTCGCGGACGATCTGTCGAAGCTCGCATCCGAAATGCGCGACACCTACATGTTCACGCCGGGCGAGGTGCGCGGCACCGATGCGTTGCCCGAGATTGCGGAAGCACCGCGGGTTGACGAGATCATCGCACCCGAGATCGAGCTTGCTGCGGGGCCGGAAGCGATTGTCGTGCCGTCGACCGAAATAACGCCGGAAGAAACCTCCGTCGTTCCTTTCGCTCCGCCCTCCGAACCCCGCGTCGAGAAATCGTCCGAGCCGCCGCGCGTGGATGCCTGGCTGGAGCGCCGTCTGCGCGTCTTCGAGAAGTCGCTGACAGACATCGAAGCGCGCCTTGCCACCGTGCAAAAGGAAAGCGCCGCCAATTCCGCGCAGGTGGAAGAGAACACGAAGATCTTCGGCGCGCGTCTCGATGCGTCGGAGAAACGGTTCTCCGAACTGTCGGGCGATCTGACGACGCGCATGGCCGCGGCCGAGAAGCGCCTGCGCGATGCGCAGACCGAATTGCGCACCAGCCTGCTGAACGCTTCGATGCGCATCGACCAGCTCGAAGCCGCCGCGCGCAATGTCGCCGCGCAGACAGGTTATGTGGCGCCGGTGCAGATCGCCGAGCCGGTCGAGTTCGAGATTGCCGAAACGCCGGAAAAGCCGCTGACAGCCGCTGCCGACACCTATCTCTCCGCCGCTCGCCGCGCCGCGAAGACCGCTGCCGCACTCGCGGAGATGGAGCAGGCGGAAAAGGCCAAGCAGACTCCGGTGTGGGCGAACCGCACGAACATGCTCGTCGCGGGACTCATCCTGGTGTTCTTCGTGCTGGGCGCCATGGTCTCCTACGCGATCGGCGAAAACACCGGCCGCTCCACGCCCATCCGCGTCGTGGTTCCGCGCAGCGCGCTGCAGCACAAATCCCCGCCCGCGAAAACCGCCGCTCTGGCAACGCCGCTCGACAAGCTTTCGGCTCTGGCCAGCGCCGGCAATCCCCGCGCGGAATTGCTCATCGGCCTGCGCTATCTGAAAGGCGACGGTGTCGCCATCGACAAGCGCGAAGCCGCGAAGTGGATATTGAAGGCGTCTGCCGCGCACGATCCCATGGCGCAATACTGGACCGCCGAACTCTTCCAGCATGGCGACGGCGTTGCCCCCGACGCCGCCGAAGCGCTGCGTTGGTATGAAGCCGCCGCCGGGCAGGGCAACCGCCAGGCGATGCACGATCTTGGCGTCGCCTATGCCGAAGGTATCGGCACGCAGAAGGATTACGACGAAAGCGCTCGCTGGTTCGCCAAGGCGGCCGCGCTGGGCCTTACCAACTCGCAGTTCAACCTCGCGGTACTGTACGAGCGCGGCGAAGGCGTGAAACAGGATCTGACGCAGGCTTACAAGTGGTACGCCATCGCAGCGGCGAGCGGCGATGCGGAATCCAAAACGCGCATCGACGCCATCGCCTCGCAGATGCCGGAGAGCAAACTAGCTGCAGCGAAGGACGCGGCGGCAGCGTTCAAGCCCGGAACGCCGGACCCCGACGCGAACACGACGGTTCTTCCCGCGTCCTAACGGACTCGCCAATGAAATCCTGGCCTTTATCGCTGCGTCTTGGGCTTGGCCTGTTGGCCATCGGCAGCGGACCGCTGCTGCTCTTCCTGATCGCCGACGAACTGGGCCTGATAAGCGATCCCAATCCCAATCCTGTTGGCCTCGGCCTGTTGTTCTTCGTCACGATCTGGCCGGCGCTGGGATTGATTGCGTTCGGCCTTATACGGCTGACCTGGGCATGGCTGACAACGGATTGAGCCATCGTCATTTTTTAAGGTTGTGTATTATAATTGACAAGTCGCCGCGACTGTGTATTATAATATGCATGCTTGAAGTCCGGCAGACAGCAGCTTTCACGAACTGGCTCGCCCGGCTAGCGGATCGCAACGCGCAAGCCCGCATCGTTGCGCGGCTTCGCCGGTTCGAAATCGGTAATCTCGGTGACGTGAAGCCGGTTGGTGCAGGCGTGATGGAAGCACGGATCGATTATGGCCCCGGATACCGACTCTACTTCGTACAGCATGGCAATGTTTTGATCGTGATGTTGTGCGGCGGAGACAAGCGGACACAGAAGACCGATATCGAAAGGGCCAGGAAACTGGCGAAGGAGATTTGAATGGCGCTCGAAACCGTTAAATTCGACGTTCAAAATCATCTCAAGACGCGCGCTGAGCGGATCGCTTACCTCGAAGCCGTGCTTGAGGACGGCGATCCCGGCCTTATCGCAGCGGCGCTGGGCGATATTGCGCGCGCCGTCGGCCCTTCGCGTTTTGCGCGCGAAACCGGCCTCAGCCGTGAAACGATCTACAAAGCGCTCAAGCCCGGCGGCAATCCCACCTTGGATACGGTGTCAAAAAGCGTGAAAGCGCTAGGCCTAAGGCTGTCTCTGACGGCGAGGTGAGGACTGCTTATCCTGTCGCTGGGTTTATGAAAATTGCAACTGGTGTCTTGTCGTATTTCGCCAAGAGCCGCTCATTTATTCCAGCGGCCCGCCGTGCTTGGCCTTTTCAATGGCCTTGCTCATTTCCTGCCGCTCTTTGATGCCGAGCGTAATGCCGAAGACAATGCCGACCAACGGATGTAAGGCGATGACGACAACTACACCCGTAAGCGATGCCCAGAGCCAGCTCCAACCTGCAAGGTTGTAGAGCGCTAGGCTCACAGCGATCCCGCCCACGATCGCTACTAGCCTCAACCAGCCAGTGTAGTGCATCAGCCCTCCTGTCGCAGAGAATAGGCTGTCAGGATATCTATTGCCATTGTCTGACTCGATATTGTGCCTTTGGATTCACCGCGAAGCTGGCCTGCCATCCGCAGCTGCGCAGGCCGATACGTCCTCCTTCGCGAAAGCTTCGGAGGACAATCTCGTTGCTGCTCACGCAGCGTAGGATGGTGCCGGCTACAGGACTCGAACCTGTGACCCCCTGATTACAAATCAGGTGCTCTACCAACTGAGCTAAGCCGGCGACGTCGCGGAGATACGCTGCGTCGCGAATCTGCGCAATGCCGGTTTCAGAGCCGTTCACACCGCGAATTGCCGCCCACGATATGAATCGGAAAATTCCTTTCCATTCAAGTATTTAAGAAAATATAGCCTGTAGACGAAAATAATTCCTTGACGACCGTGACGGTACCCCCGTACAAATCTCCCAACTCTCGAATTGCGTCCGAAGCTCAGCGCGCTGGTCTCCTCCGACCGGCGCGAAAGCTGTTGGATCACCCAAAAGGATTATTTGATTTGTGGAGCGCCCAGGCTCATCCGCTCCGGCATCACGGCGCCGGCGGAGATGATCATCGCCATCGCCTGCTCGGACGTCATGTCGCTCGCGACCAGTTTCTCGACCGGCACGAGCTGGAGATAGCCAGTGGTCGGATTCACCGCGGTCGGAACATAGACGGCGGCCATGGTGATGCCGGTCGTGGCATCCACGAAAGTGCGCATCACGAAACCCAGCGTCTTGGCGCCCTCGCGGGGAAAGTCGATCAGCACCACGCGCTGCGCGTTGTCCGGCTTCGTCCGCAACACGTCCACCAGCTTGCGCGCGGCGGAATAGACGGTATTGGCCAGCGGAATGCGGTTGATGATCGCCTCGACATAACCCCACAGCGTCTGCCCGATCACGCGGCTGGTCACCGCGCCGATGATGTAGAGCGCCAGCAGGGTGCAGAGAAGGGCGATCACCCATTGCACCCGCCCGTCTTCCAGAACGGGCGTCATCGCCGGATGCTGCTGCTCGATCGCCTGCGCCAGAACGCCGGCGAACGGGCGCCCCCAGTCCGAAAGCGTCTCCAGGAAGAAGTCGAACACCAGCCAGACCACCACCAGCGGGATGATGGTCAGCAACCCGGCGATCAGGTTCTTCTGGAAGTTGGCCTGGAACAGCTTCTGGCGGATCGGCACGTCGTCCATTTTCGGCTCGCGGCGCGGCAATCCTGCCCCAGTGGACGGATTCGCGCGGAACCATTATCTCCCGTGTATCACCCCTTTGCACAAGCGGCCTGACATGGAACGGATTCTCATCACTTCGGCATTGCCGTACATCAACGGCATCAAGCATCTGGGCACGCTGGTCGGCTCGATGCTGTCTGCCGACGTGTTCGCCCGTTTCAAAAAAGCGCGCGGCCACGAGGTTCTTTTCATCTGCGCGACCGATGAACACGGCACGCCGACCGAGCTTGCCGCGATGGAAGCGGGCAAGGATGTGCGCACGTTTTGCGACGAACAACATTTGTTGCAGAAAGCGGCGAGCGAGAAGTTCGATCTCGGCTGGGATCATTTCGGCCGTTCCTCGAGCCCGCAGAACAAGGAACTGACGCAGCATTTCGCGCGCCAGCTCTGGAAGAACGGTTTCCTGGAAGTCCGCACCACCAAGCAAGTCTATTCCAACGCCGACGGACGCTTCCTGCCGGACCGTTATGTCATCGGCACCTGCCCGCATTGCGGTTATGAAAAAGCGCGCGGCGATCAATGCGAGAACTGCACCCGCGTGCTCGACCCCATCGACCTCATCAAGCCGCGCAGCGCCGTGTCGGGATCGGAAGACATCGAGATCCGCGATTCCAGCCACCTGTTCCTGAAGCAGTCCGAGTTCGTGCCGCAGCTTCGCCAATGGATCGACAGCCACAAACACGAATGGTCGAACATCGTCTATTCCATCGCCAACAAATGGCTGGAAGAGGGCCTGCAGGACCGCGGCATCACGCGCGACGTCGATTGGGGCGTGCCGGTGCCGGACGACATCGCGAACGGCCAGCTCAAGGGCAAGGTGTTCTACGTCTGGTTCGATGCGCCCATCGAATACATCGGCGCGACGAAGGAGTGGGCCGACCAGATCAACAACAACTCGTGGAAGACGTGGTGGTACGGGCCGGAGTCGAGCGACGTCACCTATTACGAATTCATGGGCAAGGACAACGTGCCGTTCCACACGGTGGGTTTCCCCGTCACCATCCTGGGCTCGGGCGAGCCGTGGAAGCTGGTCGATCAGATTAAGGGCTTCAACTGGCTTAACTACTATGGCGGCAAGTTCTCCACGTCGGAGCATCGCGGCGTCTTCATGGATTCCGCGATTGAAATCCTCCCGGCGGATTACTGGCGCTATTACCTGATGGCGAACGCGCCGGAGAGTTCGGACTCGTCCTTCACCTTCGAGCACTTCGCTTCGGTGGTGAACAAGGACCTGGCGGATGTGCTTGGCAACTTCGCCAGCCGCATCACCAAGTTCTGCATCGCGCGCTTCGACGGCAAAGTGCCGGGCGAGGGTGACTATAGCGACGAAGAGAAGGCGCTGATCGCCGAGCTCGACAAGCGCGTTGCGCAGTACACGGAGTATTTCGAGGCCATCGAATACCGCAAGGCGCTTGCGGAGCTGCGCGCCATCTGGGTCGCCGGCAACGAATATCTCACCCGCGCCGCGCCGTGGACGCACATCAAGACGGACCGCGCGAGAGCGGCCGTTGCCGTGCGCATGGGCCTCAATCTCGTGCACACCTTCTCGCATCTGGCCTGGCCGATCATGCCGACCATGGCGCGCAAGATTCACGAGACGATCCAGCCCGTCGCGGGCGATGCGGCTCTCATCCCATGGCCGTCCGATCCGATGGCGAAGGAACTCGATCAGCTCGAAGCCGGTCAGACCATTCGCGCGGCGGATGTGCTGTTCGCGAAGATCACCGACGAGCAGATCGCCGAATGGACGGCGCGCTTCGGTGGCGCGGGCCCGGCATGACCATGTCGGTGCGCCGTCTCGATGTGCCGGACGTTCCGGCGCTGCGCGACCTGCGTCTGGAATCGCTGCGCCTGCACCCGGAATGTTTCGGTGCCGATCTGGAAGCCGAAGAGGCGCTGTCGGTCGATGACATGGCCGCACGGATGAGCACCGGCTTTTCCTTCGGCGGCTTCGTGGATGGCGAGCTTTCGGGCCTCGTCGTGTTCGTGAAACCGAACCGCCGCAAGACCGGGCACACGGGCGAACTCGGCGCGATGTATGTGCGGGCCAACGCGCGCGGCACGGGGCTGGCGGACGCGCTGGTCGAAGCGGTGATCGATCAGGCGGTGAAGAGCGGCGCGGAGCAGATCAAATTGACGGTGAATGCGGAGAACCCGCGCGCCATCAAACTTTATGAGCGTCACGGCTTCCGCACGATCGGCCGCTATCCCAATTCCATCCGCGTCGGCGGCCGCACCTACGAAGAACTCATCATGCTGCGCACCGTATCCTCCACCGACTGAGGGGGAGGGGGCGGTACCCCCCATAATCTGCAAATCAACTACTTCCCGTAGGCGCGAAGAGAAGCGTCCGCCACCAAATCTTGTAAGATCGGAAATCGCCGGAATTCAATTCCGGCGCATCAGTCCACCAGCGTGGACCAGCCGGCGGGGCCGAGCGCTTCGAGGGGGCGATAGCGCGACTTGTAATCCATCTTGTCGCTGCCGTGGATCCAGTAGCCGAGATAGACGTATGGCAACCCTTTGGCGCGCGCCGCTTCGATGTGGTCGAGGATCATGTGGGCGCCGAGGCTGCGTGCATCCACGCCGGGATGGAAGAAGGAATAGACCATCGACAATCCGTCGCGCAGCACGTCGGTCAGCGCGCACGCCATGAGCTGTCCCTGGTCGCTGCCGTCGCCCTGCTGGCGATATTCGACGATATGCGTGTTGACCGGCGTCTCTTCGACCATCGCGACGTAGTCGAACAATCCCATGTCGCTCATGCCGCCGCCCGCGTGGCGCGCGTCCAGATAGGTGCGCAGCAGAGCGAATTGCTCGCGCGTCGCTTCCGCCGTCACTTCGGCGCGCGCAAGATCGGTGTTGCGCTTCAGGATGCGGCGCTGGTTGCGTGAGGGCTGGAAGTCATTCACCACCACCCGCACCGAGACGCAGGCCGAGCAGCCGTCGCAGGCCGGGCGGTACGCGATCATCTGGCTGCGGCGGAAACCGGAGTGCGTGAGCGCTTCGTTGAGAGGCTGCGCCAGGCTGCCGGAGAGGCGGGCAAAGACTTTGCGCTCCACGCGGCCGGGAAGGTAAGGGCAAGGGCCGCCGGGTGTAAGAAAGAATTGCGGCAACCGTGCCGTGCGCTGTTCCGTCAACTCGTCCACCCAACCGGCGTCATAGCGCAAGTATGACAGTGATTTGCCGTTTTGCGCCAGAGTCTTCGTCGAAAGTTTTGCGCTTAAGGCTTAATGCCCGTGGGCACCGGCGGCGCTTCCTTCATCAGCAGGATGGTGATGCGGCGGTTCGCCGACGCGTTCGGATCTTCCGGCAACAGCGGTTCGGAACCGGCCTTGCCCGCGACCTCATAGATGCGGTCGGGATTGACGCCGGAGGCATTGAGGATGGCGCGTGCCGCGTTCGCGCGCGCAGCAGACAACTCCCAGTTCGTCGTGCCATCGGCACCGTGGAACGCTTCGCCGTCGGTATGTCCGCTAATCGAGATGCGGTTCGGCAGGCGATCGATGATTTTCGCCACAGCGTCGAGCATCTTGCGCGTATAGGGCATCGGTTGCGCCGTGCCGGGCGAGAACATCGGGCGCTGATCCTGATCGACGAGCTGGATGCGCAATCCGTCCTGCGTCTGCTCGACGATCACCTGGCGCGACAGCGCCGCGATGTCGGGCATGTCCTGCATCGCCTGACGGATCGACTCCGCGGCGGTGGCGAAGTCTTC
>JBQCJO010000484.1:0-4511 GCA_051952735.1 Rhizomicrobium sp. | reverse complement strand
GCGGCATGTGCATCGACAGCCACGAGAAGGTGCTGCGCAACGCCGGTGTAACCGCAGAGCAGATTCAAGCGGCAGTGCGTATCGCGTCGGTGGTGCATGCGGTCGCCGCGACGCTGGACGGCGTTGCGGTGGAAGCACGGCTTCTCTCAGAAGCCGCCTAAATCCCGCCGGAATGTTTCCCATGATGCCCTCCACCATCGGAGGGCATCATGAAGGTTCTCGTTACCGCCGCATTCGCCGCGCTGGCTTTCGCATCGGCCGCGTTGGCCGACACAGGCTGGCCCGCCGAATGGTCCACGCCGCAGGCGCCGTTCCGTATCGTCGGCAACACCTATTACATCGGCACAAAGGACCTGGCGGTCTATCTCATCACCTCGCCCAAGGGTGACGTGCTGATTGATGGCGCGCTCACCGGGACCGTCCCGCAGATCGAGAAGAATATCCAATCGCTCGGTTTCAAGCTTTCCGACATCAAGCTGATCGTGAACACCCACGCACACTTCGACCATGCGGCGGGTCTTGCGCAACTGAAGAAAGACACCGGCGCGCATTTCGATGCCAGCGCCGCCGACAAGCCGATCCTCGAAACCGGCACGATCGCATTCGGGCCGACGGCGAACGTGCATTATCCGCCGGTGACCGTTGATCACGTTGTGAAAGATGGCGAGGTCGTGAGCGCGGGCGGTGTGCATCTCACCGCACACCTGACGCCGGGACACACGCCCGGCTGCACGAGCTGGACGTGGAACGAAACCGAAGGCGGCAAAACCTATCGCGTGATCGACATCTGCAGCGTATCTGTGGCGGGCAATCCGCTCGTGAACAACAAGGCCTATCCCACGATCGTGGACGATTATCGCGCCAGTATCGCGAAACTCTTGGCCATGCATGCTGATGTTTTCCTGGCGCCACATGCGCTGTTCTACGATCCGCAGGGCAAGAACGCCGCGCGCAAGCAAGGCGGACCCAATCCGTTCTTGGATGCGAACGCGCTTCCGGCCTTTATGGCAAAAGCAAAAGCCGCCTTTGAAACGGAACTCGTACGGCAACAGGCGAAGTGATTTTCCTCCCGCAAAACGGGGAGGAAAGTTATTTCAATGGCAACCAGATCGTGATGCCGCCATTGCCGGTGCGCGGATCGAAGGTCGCGTTGTGGCGCTCCAAGCCCGGCGCTTCCGCGGGCGCATAACCGCTGTTCGGAAACCAGTCGTTCCAGATCGCGCGATAGGTCTCGCGGATCTGGGTCACATGGCCGTCATGCGCGAACACCGCATAGGTCTGCGGCTGGAGTGTAACCTTGACGAGATCCTTCGGGACACTGCCGAATTTCGTCACACCCGCGGCGGTGACATGCTCGATGCCGTCGTCATCCGACGCGGTGGTGACACCAACGGGAGGCTCGTCGCGCTTGTTCTCGATGTCGCGGTAATAATTCTGCATGAAGCGTTGCCACTGGCCGGCGATGTTCTGCATCTCGTTGTAGGGAACGTGCTGGCTGAGTCCGACGAACAGCAACTCGCCCACTTTCTCGATACGCGGCTCTTCCAGTTTCATGGCTTTGGACTCCAGGTGGCGGATGGCATCGACGAGCCTCAGCCCTTCGATGGATTCGGATTTGCGCACCTCTTCCGGCGTCTTGCCGAATTGCGCCTTGAAGGCGCGGGAGAACGCTTCGTGACTGGCATAACCGGTGTCGAGCGCGACGCCCAATATGTCCGACGCACCGGCGGCGAGCGCATAGGCCGCTTCGGTGAGGCGCCGTGCGCGGCGATATTCGATCACCGACAAGCCGATGGCTTCGCCGAAGGCATGCGCCAGATGAAAGCGCGAGGCGTCGCAGAACTTCGCGATCTGTTCCAGCGTTAGATCGCGATAAAGATTGCGTTCGATGACGAACAGCGCCTTGTTGGTGAGCGACATGGCTTCCTCATTTGCTGAAGCCATATTAGCCGGGTCCACAGAAGCGCGCTTGACCGGGATTGCGGGGTTTACGCTTTTGCAGGCGCCGCCGCGGCGGCGCGATCGTCGCGCAGGCTGCCGTGATGCTTCGACCAGACGCGGGTGAATTCCGCGCCCAAAAGGAAGATCTGCGCGGTGTAATAGACCCACAGCAGCAGCACGAGCACACCGCCCGCCGCGCCATAGCGCGAGGCCACCGTGCTCGAAGCCAGATAAACGCCGATGAGATATTCGCCGACGTTGAACAGGATGGTTGTGCCGATGGCGCCGATCATCACGTCGCGCCATTCGATGTCGCAATCGGGCAGCACGCGATAGATGGCGGCCAGCAGAAAGGCGATCAGCACGAAAGAGATCGCAAAGTTGAGAATCAGCGCGAGTGTGGCACCGATGGGCAATACGGCATCGATACGCTCACCCAGCGCATGAATCGCCGCCGACATGACTAGTGAGATCAGAAGCAGGAACGCCAGCGCCAGAACAAGACCGACGCTCACCAGCCGTCCACGCGCCATGCGCCACCACACGGTCGTCTTCGGCTGCGCGCGCCAGATCCGGTTCAGCGCCGCCTGCATCTCGCCGAACACGCCGGACGCGGTGACGATGAGAAGCAAAACGCTGGCGACGTTCGCCCAGAAACCGCTTGTGTTGGGATCTTCGGAATTGTGGATCGCGGCGTATAAAATCTTCGAGGCGTTCGGGCCGATAAGATGGCCGATCTCATGCGCGATGGCCGTACCCGCTGCCTCACGGCCGAAGACAAGACCGGCAACGGCCGCGGCGATATAAAGAACCGGCGCCAGGGCGGTGACGGCATAGAACGCAATGGCGGCGCCGCGCGAGAGCGCTTCGTCTTCGTCAAAGGCGATGACGCCTTCCTTCAGCAATGTCCAAAGTTCCCGCATGCCGATTCAAGCCCCGGGGGGGCCTTTAAGTTCCACGGAATTGCCATCGGGATCGAGGATGTAGACGGAAGGGCCGTCGCCATTCGCGCCATAGCGCTGGCCCGCATCGGTGATCGTCACATTGTGGGACGCCAGATGGGCGCGAATCTTCGCTTCATCGAACGGTTCGATCTCGATGGCGAAGTGATCGACGTTGCGGCCTTCCTTCTGTGGCCCCGCGCCGCCAAGCTTGCCCAGCACGCCATCCAACGGAATGAGATCGATCAGCGACGATCCGGCGCGCACCTGCCACAACCCGATCTTGTCCTGCACCTTGTCCACCGGGCAGCCGAGCACGTCGCGATAGAAAGCAAGGCTCTTCTCCAGATCACGGATGCGCAGCACGACGTGATCGATCTGCTTGAGCGTAAAGGGAACGGCCATGCGGGATTCCTGTAACAGCGGAAGCTTCAGCCAATCTCGGGAATCGTCTGCTTCAGGCGGCCGCCGACGCGCACAGGATCAATGCGTGCGGCGAGACCCTTGGCGTTGGTTTCGAGGAAGACGCCGCAAAGCGTGGCGGGGCCGGTCGCCGGCGTGAAACGGTTGCCGGGGAGCTTGCGCGTGAAGCGATTCAGCGGCTCGAACTTGTCCATGCCGATGACGCTGTCGTAATCGGCGCAGGCGCCGGCATCGGTCTGATAGGCGGTGCCGCCAGGAAGAATTTGCGCGTCACCCGTCGGAATATGCTGATGCGAGCCGACCACCAGGGAAGCGCGGCCGTCGCAGAAATGGCCCATCGCCATTTTCTCGCTCGTCGCTTCGGCATGCATGTCCACCACAATCGCATCCGCCGCTTCGCCGAGCGGACAGGCATTCAATTCGGAATCGACGGCGGCGAAGGGATCATCTTGCGGCTCCATGAACACGCGGCCGAGCGGCGAGACGACAAGCACGTTCTGCCCGTTCTTCGCCTGAAACAGGTTTGCGCCTTTGCCCGGCGCGCCGGCGGGAAGATTGCGCGGCCGCAGCACGCGGTCTTCGTCGGCGATGAAATTCAAAATCTCGCGCTGATCCGCCCAGTGATTGCCGGTGGTAATGCAATCCACGCCAAGCGCGAAGAAATCGTTTGCGATGGCGCGCGTGATGCCGAAGCCATGCGCGGCGTTCTCGCCGTTCAGGATGACGAAATCGAGCTTCAGCCGGTCGATGAGGCGCGGAAGTTCCGCCGTCACAACATCGCGACCCGGCTTTCCGATGACGTCCCCAATGAAAAGAATGCGCATGACAGGCGTTAAAGCATTGCAGCCATGCGCTGCGCAACCGCCGCGGGAGAGGCTTTCGCGGCTAATATCGTAAACAGCAGGAGGCCACCCATGATGCTGCGCACCGCCATGACATCCGCGCTCTGGAT
The DNA here is from genome assembly GCA_051952735.1 of Rhizomicrobium sp. Taxonomy (GTDB): domain Bacteria; phylum Pseudomonadota; class Alphaproteobacteria; order Micropepsales; family Micropepsaceae; genus Rhizomicrobium. Next base: position 254 of record JBQCJO010000484.1, on the reverse strand, counting down.
CGGGCTGATGGGTGTTTGCCTGTTCCTCGCCGCCGGAAACTGGGCCTGGCCGCAGGGCTGGGCGTTCATCGCGATCTATTTCTTCGGCTCGCTCGGCTTTGGCGCCTATTACGCGCGGCGCGACCCGGCGCTGCTCAAGGCGCGCATGGAACCGCTGAACACCAAAGGCACGCCGGTCTGGGACCGCATCTTCCTCTTCACCTTCATCACCATCTGGTTCCTGTGGCTGATCTTCATGGGGCTGGATGCCGGGC
>JBQCJO010000483.1:0-5317 GCA_051952735.1 Rhizomicrobium sp. | reverse complement strand
CATAGACGATGAGGCTCATGTGCGGCTTCCTTTTTTGTCATTCCAGATTTGCGCCATCCATCCGAACAGCGTGGCGGCGTCGGAAGGAACGTCCTTCGCGCCGAATTCGCGATAGAGCGTGGCGGTGTTCACGGCGATGCGTTCGCTATCGCCCCAGTTGGAGAAATCCGCGAAGGAAATGTCGCGCGCCGCTTCCAGCGCACCCATGCCGGCGTCGTAACGCTTCTTCGCCTCGCCCTGGATATAAGTGAGGTATTCGCGCACCAGCGCCACGCCGCGCTTGTCGGTGATCGGGCCATGGCCGGGTACGATGTGCTCGGCGTCCATCGCCTCGATCTCTTCGCAGGCCGCGATCCAGTTGCCGACGGGTCCGGCCCACAGGATCGGATGGCCTTCGATGAAGAGAATGTCGCCGGTGAAGACGGTCTTGTCCTGCGGCACATAAGCGATGGCGTCGCCGCCGGTGTGCGCAGGGCCCACTTCGATCAGTTCAACCGTTTTGTTGCCCACCTGTTTCGCCAGATGACCATGAAAGGTGCGATCGGGAAGTTTCGCGTCGATGCCGTCGAACGTATAGCGGCTGAAACAATGCAGGAAATATTCGCCCGTCAGTCCCATCCCTGGCGCGACTTTCATCAGCCGCGCCAATCCTTCCGGCGTCTCGTGCGTCATCGCCGTCTTCGCGCCTTCGGTGGCGATGATCTCCGCCCCTTCGACCAGCGCGTTGCCGTAACAGTGGTCGCCATTGTGATGCGTGTTGAACAGCGTGCGAATCTTCGCCGGGCTGGCGCGCCGGAAACTCTCCAGCATCGCGCGGGTGTGCGCATAGTCGAACATGGTGTCGATCAGTAGCGCTTCGCCGTCACTCGTCACCAGACCGGAGTTCGACAAGCCCCACCCGCCATCCGGCTGCAGATAGGCAAAGGAGCCGTTGCCGAAATCCGCGATGCCCGGCTCGTAGCGCGCCTTGGGAAAAGAGAGTGTGCTCATAGCCCGCTCAACCCTCCATCCACCGCCAAGGTCTGCCCCGTGATGTAGGAGCTTTCTTCCGACAGCAGGAACAGCGTGGCGTAGGCCGTCTCCCATCCGGTGCCTTGCCGGTTGAGCGGAATGTTCGTCGCCGCACGATTGGGCCGTCCGCGTGTGGCGAGCCGTCCGATAGATGTGTCCATCAATCCCGGCGCGACGACATTGGCGCGGATCCAGCGCCGCGCGCCTTCGAACGCCACATGGCGGCACAAGCCGAACAGCGCGGCTTTGGAAGAGTCATAAGCCGGCAGGCGGCTTCCCGCCGTCAGGCCCGCAATGGAGGAGATGAAAACGATGGAGGATGCATCTTCCAGCTTCACCATCGCATGCTTCACCGTCAGCATGTGGCTGCGCAGGTTGATCGCGAACACCTTGTCCCAGCTCTCAGACGTCGTGCCTTCCAGCCACGCGCCACCCGCGCCGATGCCGACGTTCAGCACGATGCCGTCGAGCGAGCCCAACCCTTTGTGCGCTTCGCCGATCATGCGGACGATGTCGTCTTCCTTCGTCGCATCGGCCTGAATGGCAAAAGCCTGGTTGTTTTCTTTCTCGATGAGCGACACGGTCGCCACGGCGCTCGCAAGGTCGCGATCTGCTACGGCAACAGCGGCGCCTTCGCGCGCGCACAGCACGCTGATCGCGCGGCCATTGCCGATGGGCGTGTCCGCTTCGCCGATCTCCATTTGCCCACCACCGAGCACGAGGATGCGCCGTCCCGCCAGCCGCCCGCGCGGCGGCGCGTCGCCCCTTGCTTCCGCCGGCGTGTGAACCACGCGCTCGCTCATGTGGCTTTCTCCCTTGACGGATTAGGGCGCGGCTGGTTGTTCTGCGCAAGGGCAATGCGATTGACGGTGCGGCATGATTGAGGCGGTGATCTGGGATTTCGGCGGTGTTTTCACCTCATCGCCCTTCGAAGCATTCGCGCGCTATGAGCGCGAGAACAGCCTGCCGGTCGATCTCATCCGCAAGATCAACAGCCAGAACCATCTCACCAATGCCTGGGCGCGGTTCGAGCGCGCCGAACTGGATCTGGATAGCTTCGACAAGGCGTTTGCGGATGAAGCGCTGGCGCTCGGCCATTACGTTCCCGGCAAGGACATCATCGGTTTGCTCTCCGGCGATTTCCGCCCGGAGATGATCGAGGCGCTGCGCCGCATCAAGACCAAGTTCAAGACGGGCTGCATCACCAACAACGTGCCCGCCAACATGACCGGCTCCAATGAAGGCCGTACATTGTATGCAAAAGACGTCATGGCATTGTTCGATCACGTCATCGAATCCGCCAAGACCGGAATCCGCAAACCCGATCCGCGCATCTATGAAATGATGTGCGAGACGCTGAAGGTGAAACCGGAAGCCTGCATCTACCTCGACGATCTCGGCGTGAACCTGAAGCCGGCGCGGGCGATGGGCATGGCCACGATCAAGGTGGAAAGCGGCCCGCAGGCCATCGCGGCGCTGGAGCAGCTGACAGGTATGAATCTGCATTAACCGGGGCCGCAGGTTCTACAGAATTAACGGTGTCTTGACCAACGGTCTGCTATCTCCGCAGGCATGGACATCCGCGAACAGGCGATCGCGCAATTCAACGCGCAGGCGGAAGCGAAGGGCTGGTTGCAGTATTGCGATCCCGCCAACGACTTCGTCATGCGCGAGTGCGAAGAGCTGATCGAGCTGTGGAATTGGGCGCGCGGTGATCGCGATTTGCCTGCGCGCGACGATCTTCCGGCGCGCACGCTGAAGCCCTATCTGCCGCGTCTGTCACTCGTCGAGCGTATCGAGAACGATCCGCCGCGCTTCAAGTTTCGTCTCGTCGGGACGGTCATGACGCGCAGCCTGAGCGAGCGCACGGGCCAGGCCTTCGATCACGAAAGCGCCACGCAGGAACAGACCGACCGCTGGACGGAATCCACATTGCTGTCGCTCACGGTCAAGCAGCCGTTGCGCTTCCCCACGGTGGTGCAGCGTCACATGGTCGGCGAAATGCTGTTGCTGCCGCTCGCCGACGAAACCGGCGAGCCGCGTTTCGTCATTGCGTATGGCCGCTACGAGCCGACGCGCGACTGGAGTGTGCGCGAAGCCAGCGTTCGCGCGCAGGTCGGCGCTTAGAGCGCGATCCGGAAAAGTGTGAAGCGGTTTTCCGGACAAATCGCGCGGAAAACCTAAGCGAAATCCCTTGCCAGTTCTGTGCGCACTTCCGGCGGGATCACCGCCATGTGGCCATAGGCCGGATGCGCCACGCCCAGCACCGCCGTCACCGATGCGTCCTTGAACTTGGCGATCTGCGCGGGCGTGAAAGTGAAACGTACCCAATGCACCGATGACGTCTTTCCGTCCGGCGTGGTGCGGTCGTCATATTCGGTCGGTGTCGCCGCGATGCGCTCCTGATTCATCTCGATATAGATGCTCTCTTCGATGCCGGCGAGGCGGAAGAGTTCGCGGTTGCGCAGATCCACATTCTCGATCTCCAGCATGAGCGTGGCGATCAATTCGCTGCCTTGCGGCACCAGCGGATTATAGGCTTCGAGCTCGCCTTCAATCTGCCCGGCGCCGCCTTTTTCGATGTGCAGCATCTCCTGCACCTGCATCCACATCGTCTCGTAGTTCTCGAAATAGAATGTCGCGAAGGGACCGACTTCCATGCGCCGGTTCTTCTTCATCGGGATGATGTTCTTGCGGAATTGCGCGCGTTCGGCGGCATACGTCTCGTAAGCGAGGCTGTCGGCCGGCGTGATCTTTCTTTGTGTCGCGGGCATGGCTGTCACTCCACCAATCCATAGGCGCGGGCGAAGATCTGGATCGGATGTTCCGGCTCCTTCGCCTTGGTTTCTTTTTCTTCCTTCGCGTTCAGTTCTTTCACGTTCTGGAAAATGTGCTGCGCCGCCAGCGGGCAGTCGGATGCGATATGCCCGTGGTTCTGTCCCGCCGCCGTGCGGAAAACCGGACGGCCGACTTTCTCGGCCACCGCATGCGTCGGCTTCACCACGCCGAACGTGCCGCCATGGCCGGAGCAGCGCTCGATAACGTCCACTTTGGTTTCGGGGATGAGCCGCAGCATCTCCGCCGCTTTCGGCCCCATGTTCTGCGCGCGCGCATGGCAGGCCAGATGCACCGTCACGCCATCGGTCAGCGGCTTCATGCCTTGCGGCAGCCCGTGCTTCTTGGCGATGTCCACGACATACTCGTCGATGTCGAACACCGCATCGGCGACGCGCTTTACATTCTCGTCGCCCGGCACGATGAGCGCCCATTCGAATTTCAGCATCAGCCCGCAGGACGCCGTCGGCGCGATGATGTCGTAGCCTTCGTCGATCAGCTTCACGAGTTCGGCGGAAACCTTGCGCGCCTGTGTTGCGACCTTTTCCATTTCGGCCTGTTCCAGGAACGGCATGCCGCAACAACCCGGATAGGAGGCTTTGGTTTCCACGCCCAGATGGTTCAAGACCGCGCGGGCCGCCATGCCGGTGTCCGGCTTGTTGTAGTTCACAAAGCAGGTCGCGAAGATCGCGGCCTTGCGCTTGCCATAGGCCGGCGCGCTCGCATTCACCGTCCCCGGCGTCGCCTTCTCCGCGCGCATGAAGGTTTGCGAGGCGAATTTGGGCAAGGTCGCGGTCTTGTCGATATGCAGCACCGCATCCATCGCGGGGCGCGTCAGCGCGTTGTCGGTTTTTGCGCCCCAGTTCACGAGCGGCGCCAGCGGCACGGCCATGCGGCCGTTACGATCCATTTCGGCCAGTTGCCGCGCGGTGAAATCCGTCTTGCCGGCTTTGGCTTCCGCCACGCGGTGGCGCAGCAGCAGATGCGGAAAATCGAGCTGGAAGGGATGCGGCGGCACATAGGGGCACTTGGTCATGAAGCACATGTCGCACAGCGTGCAGGCTTCGGTGACCTCGGCGAATTTCTCGGACGGAACGCCGTCCAGCTCTTCCGTCGGGCTGTTGTCGATCATGTCGAACAGGCGCGGGAAGCTGTCGCACAGGTTGAAGCAGCGCCGGCAGCCGTGACAGATGTCGAACACGCGCCGCATCTCCGCGTCCAGCTTCACCGGATCGGTGAAATCCGGATTCTGCCAATCGATCGGATGGCGCGTGGGAGCGTCGAGACTGCCTTCGCGAGATGTCATGAGATTCTCTTTTTCCTCCCCCGTTTACGGGGGAGGTGCCGAGCGTAGCGAGGTGGAGGGGGCCTTCCCGCAACACGGCCCCACCCCCCCAAAACGGGGACCCACCCCCCCAAACAAGGGGGGAAAAAAAAAAAAAAAAAAAAAAAACCCACTGTCAAGAATACA
>JBQCJO010000482.1:0-9035 GCA_051952735.1 Rhizomicrobium sp. | reverse complement strand
ACTCGCGGATGCCGCAGATATGCGCGCCAAGCTGTTCGCACAGTTCCCCGGCAAAGCGCCTTGGGATTTGAAGTTCACGCGCGGCGGCCTCGTCGATATCGAGTTTATCGCTCAAACGCTTCAGTTGCTGGAAGGCCACGCCAATCCCGGCGTCCTGCACAGCAATACCATCGGCGCGCTCAACGCGCTGGCTCAGGCTGGCGCAGTCGCCGCAGACGACGCGGTTGCGCTCATGGCAGCGGCGGAGTTGCAGACAGCCCTGACGCAGGTGCTGCGCATCGCGGTGGATGGTGAGTTCGATGCCGCCAGCGCAACGCCCGGCCTCAAGGCGCTGCTGGCACGCGCAGGTGGCGAAGACGATTTCGCCCGGCTCGAGACCAAGCTGCAAAGGCTTCAGGCTGGCGTGACGGCAGTCTTCGAGAAGAAGATTGCCAAGTCTGCTTAGGGAACCAGCCGCGCGATCCACTCCGGCAGCGCAAAAGACGCCGCGTGGATAGCCGGATTGTAGTAGTCCGTCTTCAGCTTCGCCTTCTTGAACGCCGCCGCCGCCTTCTTGATGCCGGCGGGCGTGCCGAGCTTTGCACTCTTGCCCTTGCCAGCCCAGGAGAGTGCCATGAAGCCGCCGATATAAGTCGGCACCACCGTCAGGTAGAGGCCCGACGACGGGAAGAATTCGGCAAGCTCGTTGAGCGCCTCTGTGATCTCCCAGGGCTGGTAGAATGGCACGCCGGTCTGGAAGGTGGCGAAGCCGCCGGGCTTCAGCGCGTTGCGCACGCGGTCGTAGAAGGTCTCGCCAAACAGCGCCTTGCCGGGGCCGACCGGATCGGGGCGATCCGCGACGATCAGGTCGAAGCGGTTCTTGCTCGCCTTGCGGCCGAGATATTCGAAGGCGTCCGCCACCTCGAGCTTGAGGCGCTTGTCCTTGAACGCCTTGGCGTTAATCTCGCCGAAGTGCTTCTTGCAGAGCTCGATCACTCGCCCGTCGATATCCACAAGAACGACCTCTTTGACGCCTTTGTGCTTCAGCGCCTCGTCGGCGATGGAGAGGTCGCCGCCGCCCACGATCATCACCCGCTCCACCTTGCCGTGCTCGAGCATGGGCAAATGTGTCAGCATTTCGGCATAGGCGCTCTCGTCGCGCGTGGTGATCTGGACGATGTCGTCGAGCGTCATGACGCGCCCATTGTTGGGCGTGTCGAAGATTTTAATGCGTTGATAACGGCTCTTCTCGTCCGCCAGCGGCTTGCCGCTGAGTTCCATAACCTGCGCGTAACCCTTGTGAAGACGCTCTTTGAAGCTGCTCGCGGCCATCGTCAGGCTCCTCGTCTGGAGGTGAAACATTTCGGAAAGCGCGGCGTTTTAGGGCTGACGCGCCACGCTGGCAAGCGTGCCAGCCAAGCGCTCGCGGCTCAACGCGCGTTACGGAATGTGACAACGCGCGAGCGCGTCTCGCTCGTCACACCGCTGTCAGAAAAATTACGGCGAGGGGACAAAAATTCTTGCATGTGCGAACGATGGCCCTATATTCCGACTCGTTCCGGCGACGGGACAAAGCGGCGAGGCGGCCTTCCGTCCGCCGCTTTCTTCTTGGGAGAACGCGTCCGGAAACCCACAAGGCCAAGGCGCAGGTGTCAACTCTGAGTGAAAGGGTAGGTGCCCGAAATGGCTAGATTGCAGCTTGTCTCGGCAAACAAAGTGGCGAGGGCTCCTCGCGTCCGCACATCGGCAACCGCAGTGGCGAAACCGATGCCCGTCGTCCTCCAGAACGACAACGATCCAGAACAGTTTAAAGACCACTTCATTACCCGCAACGGCGTGACCTTTGCGGGCAGCCATCTGATCATCGACCTGTGGGAAGCCGAAGGCCTCGGCGACCGCGACCGGATCGAGCAGGCGCTGATCGATGCGGTGAAGGCGGCCGGGGCGACCCTGCTGCACATCCACCTCCATACCTTCTCGGATGGCGGCGGAATCTCGGGCGTGGCGGTGCTGGCGGAGAGCCACATCAGCGTCCACACCTGGCCTGAGAAGGGCTACGCGGCGTTCGACGTCTTCATGTGCGGCGATGCCGAACCCCGCAAGGCGATGGACGTCTTCAAGGCGGCCTTCAATCCGGGCCGCATCGTCGTCGGCGAGCACAAGCGCGGCGTTCTCTAAGAACAGCCCTAGCGCGAATTAACCAAAGGGCGGAAATGGCACCGAAAGCCGTTTCCGCCCTTTGCCTTTGAAACCACTCTTTTCCGTTTGACCCTTAATATCCGTTTACCGCCACGAACGGTCGGGATGGGTTGGAGAGGTCTTGCGATATGACGCGGCGATCATCGGCGCGGGCGCGGAAGGTTTGGCCGCGGCGGTGACGCTCGCCCAATCGGGACTGAAGGTTATCGTTCTTGAACGGAACGAACGGCCCGGCGGCCGTCACATCGTCAGCGAATTTCATTCGGGTTTCTTTGCGTCTCCGTTCTGCGACACCTGCAACATTCCAGCCGAGATATTCTGGACACTGGGTCTCGCACAGCAGGGGGTGCTCTACCGGCCCTCGGGCCCGGCCAATGCTCTATGGCCGGATCGCGCGCAGCGCGCGTCTCGTCGTACCGAAGCGAAAGTCTCGAGCCTTGTAGAGGCTGCCCTAAAGCGAGCCGTGACCAATGCCCTGCTGCCCAAGCGATCATTTTTTCCAAAGCGCGTCCGACTCTCCACGGCGGACTGGCCGGGCCGTGAGTTCGCCACGGCATCGCTGGCGGGTGTGTTGGCTGCCGAGAGCCGATATGGCGATGCATTGGCGCTCGATCTGACTGACGCGCTCGAAGGGCGCGTAGCGCATCCGGATAGAGTGGGTAGCGCGCTGCACCTGCTGGCCGGCCACGGCGCCGGGACGATCGCCGGTGGTCTGCAAAAACTGACAGATGGTATGACGGCCGCGGCGCAGGCCGCCGGTGCCGAAATCTCCTGCGGCCTGGAAGCGGTGGACATTCGTCGCCGCGCCGGCCGCATAGAAAGTGTCCGGCTGGCGGACGGTTCTGAGGTCGCTGCACGGACCGTTGTTTCCACACTCGATCTGAAGCGGACTTTCCTTTCGCTCTTCGCCTGGACTGAGTTGCCGCCCGAACTTGCGGCCCGAGCGGCCGCCTTCCGCATGAGTGGCGCCGCCGCCAGACTTGTTCTGGCGCTCGACAAGCTGCCTGATCTGCCGCCCTTCGCGGACAAGCGCCTGCTTGAGGAGGCAATTCATATTTCGCCATCGCTAAGCGATTTTGCGGGGGCCTATGCGGCTTGGCATTCTGGAACAATCGCTGAGACGATGCCGCTCACAATCCGGTTTCCATCGGCTCTCGATCCGCGGCTTTGTCCCGCTGGCGCCGCTATCATGACGGTGACGGTCTCAGGCGTGCCATACCGCCTCTTTGACGGCGCTTGGACTCATGAAAAGCGTGATGCGCTTCGCGGCTGCGTGCTGCGCGCCATCGAGCGTGTGTTGCCGGGAACGACAGCGCTTGTTCGCGCTTGCGAGCTGTTGGTACCGCCGGACATTGAGCACGCGTTGAACTGTGCCGATGGCGATCTTGGGGGCGGTGAAATCGCGTCGGATCAGATGCTGGCTTATCGCCCCGGGTTCGAAAGCGCGCCGCCGCGCACGTCTATTGAAGGGCTCTATCTCGCCGGACCTTCCACGATGATAGGCGATCTTGGAACATGCGTTTCCGGCGTCGTCGCCGCACGCACGATTGTCGCCGACCTCAAGCGCGGGTGGCACAAATGAGCATAGCGTCTTCGTACGATGCAATTGTCATTGGCGGGGGCGTGAGTGGCCTTGTTGCGGCGGCTTACCTTGCAAAGGCCCGAAAGAGAGTTGTCCTGCTGGAAGAACGCGATCGGATCGGCGGGCGCTGCGCGCCTGTAACTTCCAGCGATGGCTTTTCTATTAATCCTGCCGGGCCCGCCTTGCATGCTCTTGATCCTCGCGTTGTGCAAGATTTGGGTTTATCGCGCCGCGGATTGCGTTTCGCCGGGCGCGAGCTTCCTCTTGTGAGTCTAAGGGCGGACGGAAAGCATATTGTCCTCTCGCGAAACGTCCATGATGCGGTTGCATCTCTCCTTCCGCATTCCGGTCCTGACGCCGCCGCATGGCCGCGCTATCGCAGCAAGCTGTTCGAACTTGCGCGAGCGATGCGTCCTTTTTGGTGTGAAGATGATTGCACTCTGCCCGGTGGCGCCGCGGGAAAGGAGATTGACCGTATCGCCAGCACAGGTGCTTTTCCGTGGCTCGATACCTGGTTTGAGAGCGAGGCGCTTAAGGCAGCGCTCTGTTATGACGCGACAGCGGGCGGATTGTCGCTCGCCGAGCCGGGTTCAGCACTTTCGCTTGTATGGCACGCATCTCAGGAAATGTCGGGATTGCAGGGCGCGGTCGTCATCCCGATGGGCGGTTTGCAGGCGTTGGTGAGCACTCTTGCCGCCATTGCAAAAGAGGCAGGGTGCGAGCTTCGGACAAATGCAGGCGCAGCATCGCTTATATTGGATGAGAATCGCATTGCCGGCGTAAGTTTGAGTTCCGGTGAAAGCTGCTTTGCGCCACTCGTATTTTCCACGGTGGGACTTAGCCGCACAATGAGCGAGCTTCTTCCTCCCGGCATAGCAGGTGTCGCACGGGCTTCGGCTTTCGACCCGATTTCTTCGTTGGCGGAGGCACATGTGGTTGCAAAGCTCAACACCCGGCCACAATTGGGCACCGCACATCCGGCGAGCCGCTTTGTGGTGGCGGAAAGGATCGAGACATATATTTCAGCGGAATTGGCGGCGCGAAACGGCGAGATTGGAGACGAATTGCCTATTGAGCTTGTGATACCGACATCCGCGGATCCCTCGCTGGCATCGCCGGATGAGCACATCGTGTCCGTCATTGTTCGTCCGCTTCCGCGTTCTCCAGCTGGTGGCGGCTGGCAAGCGCTTCGTCCCGTGTTGGCAGCTAAGGTTGTATCCGCGCTTGATCGACTGATACCGAACTTCTCTCGCGACATATCCCACATTGAAGTTCTCACGCCCGATGATCTTGCGGCCGATGCGGGAGCAACCGTTTCCCGTTTGCTGACGACCGCGGCCGATCGCATTCAAACGGGTGTCTCGGGGTTATTTCTCTGCGGTGTAGATGCGGAACCGGTCTCTGCGATGTCTGGTCGTGCGGCGCGGATCGCAGTGGCATTGGCCGGCCGGTCATGAGCACAAGGGCTCAAATCCGCGCCACGCCGTTTCATGCGCGCACATCCGCAAGCAACCCGTTCAATCGCTGGACGACTCGGAATGGGTTCACGCTGGCGCAGGATTTCGGTGATGCACAGGCCGAAGCACTCGCCGCGCGGATGAATGTTGTTCTCATGGACATCTCCTGGCGCTGGCGAATTCATCTGGTGGGAGCGGGGACCGCTGACTGCCTTTCCCACCTCATGACGAGAAACGTGAGCGCCATCGATCCGGGCCAGTCGCTGAAAGCGCTTTGGCTAAATGATGGCGGCGCGGTTCGCGGCGCCGGTGTTATTGCGCGGCTTGCCCCGGACCAATTCCTCGTCGCCGCCGCCGCAACGGATGCGCCATGGCTCACCGAAGCCGCGCGCCAGTTTCAGGTGGTCCTTCGCGATGTAACGGAAGAACAAGGCGGGCTGGCGCTTGTCGGACCCTATGCGAGAGCAGTGCTTGAGGCTGCCGGGCTGGAGGCGAACTTGGAACCGCTCGCCTTTCGCAAGCTTTTCTGGCGCGGATTGGACTTAACACTTTCACGCTGGGGCGAGCAGGACGGCTTTGAAATCTGGTGCAACGCGGACGATTGCTTGATCTTGTGGGATCGGTTGATGCGCATCGGCGCACCTTTCGCCATCCGCCCGGCCGGGTTGCTCGCATCCGATATTCTGGATGTCGAAGCAGGCATTCCGCGTCCGGAACGTGACTATTGCCCTGCATCTGATGGCTTTGCTCGCAATCCGTCGCCCGAATCCATCGGCCTCGAAAGCTTGATTGGGGAGACGCACCTTATTTTCAATGGTCGTGACGCATGGCTTGGTGCACGCAATTCGGTGAAAACCGTTTTTATCGGCATTGAAATCGATGCAGAACTGCCGGCTCCTTTTGTCCCGGTTTATCGTTCCGATGCGATCGCCGGGCATACTTTGACATCGGTAAATTCTCCGACATTGCGCCGCGCAATCGCGCTGGCGATGGTTGAGAAATCTTTTGCCGTGCCAGGCACGGAGTTTTCGTTGACGTTGCCTCTATCCCTCGAAAGCCAAGCGATACGGACTGTTGCCGCGCGGGTGAGGACCTTTCCCTTTGTCGACAAGACGGTGCTTCCATGAAGCACGCAACGTCCGTTGCGCTTGATCGGCTAGACGGGTTCCTGGTCCTCTTGCGTGGGATAGACGGCCTTAAAGAGAAATCGAGGGGCGTTTTCTACCGGGGCGGGCGGGCGTTTCTCCACTTTCATGAGCACGATGAGCTTCTCTTTGCCGATGTGCGCTTTGGGAACGATTTTGAGCGGTGGCCTGTAAGCCGGACGAGTGAGCAGCGGTTGCTGTTGAGAAAGGTGCGCGCGTTCCTGAATGACCGGAAAAAGAACGGCAGAAGAACGGGTTAACGGCTAAGACCATACTCCGCATGGGGTGTTTTCCCCTGCGGCCACTCTTTATGATCCGCGGCAGAACAGGGGCATTTGAGAATCGCATCATGAACAAGGTCGCGCCGATACCCGGCTTCGCGCCGCCGGCTTTTGTGGAAAACGCCCGCAAGGAGTTCGAGGCGTTCCGGAAAGCCCATCCCGATCTCAAATATATCGACGTCGTGCTGGCAGACGTGATCGGCATTCTCCGCGGCAAGCGCATGCCGATCGCAGAGGCGACAAAGCTTTTCGAATGCGGCATGCAGATTCCCCACTCCATCTATCTCATGGACGCGAATGGCGAGATGACCAATCCGCTTGGCCGCGGTTATGGTGACGGGGATCCCGACGGCACCGCATGGCCGATTCCGAAGACGTTGTCCCGCGTGTGGGACAGGACGTCGGCGCGCGCACAGATGTTGATGACATTGCGCGACAACAACGGCGTGGCCGATCCGGCGGAGCCCCGTGCCGCGCTGGAGCGTGTGTTGGAACGCTTCACATCGCTCAAGTTGACGCCCGTGTGCGCGCTGGAACTGGAGTTTTATCTTATCGACCGCGAGCGCGATGTGAACGGTGCGCCGCAGCCGCCGCTCGATCCGCGCTCCGGCCGCCGCGAAACCACGGCATCGGTTTATGGCATCGACGATCTCGACCGCTATGAAGCGTTTCTTTCCGCGCTGACCGAGGCGGCGGAAACGCAGAACCTTCCGATGAGCGCGACCAGCAAGGAGTACGCGCCCGGGCAGTTTGAAGCGAATCTTCGTCATCAGGTTGACGCGCGGTCCGCTGCGGATCACGCGGTGTTCCTCAAGCAGATCGTGAAGGCCACGGCGCGCGCTTCCGGTTTTGAATCGACGTTCATGGCGAAGCCTTATGTGGATCTCGCGGGAAGCGGGCTGCACATCCATCTGAGTCTCGTTGATGAAAAGGGACGCAACGTCTTCGACAACGGCGCGCCGGAGGGATCGGATTTGGTGCGCCATGCCATCGCCGGGCTTCAAACATTGATGCCGGAATCGATGGCCATGTTCGCCCCGAACCGGAACTCCTATCGCCGCTTCCAGCCGGACATGTTCGCGCCAGTGAACCGCCGCTGGGGCGTCAACAATCGTTCCGCCGGCCTGCGCATCCCCGTCGGTCCGGGCGAAGCGCGGCGTATCGAGCATCGCGTGTCCGGTGCCGATGCCAATCCCTATTTCGCGCTGGCCGCGGTCTTGGCCGGCGTGCATTACGGACTGACCGCCAAACGCGATCCCGGCCCGGCAGCGGTGGGCAATGTTTCGCGCGAGCCCGACATGGCGTTGCCGTTCACGATCGACGATGCGTTGAACCGGCTTGAGGCGGCTCCCGCGCTCACGTCCTATCTTGGCGAGGAGACGATTGCGCTTTATCGCGAGACGAAGCGTATTGAGACGCAGCGCCTGCGCCGGATTATCACCACGCCGGAATATGGCTGGTATCTATAAGCCGCCGGCCGTCTGATCGTTCGCGCCGAACCCGTCGAGCATGCCCTGGCGCTGGAGACCGTCCACTTCGCCGCTTGCATCGGCATTGGGCGAAGTGCCCCGCAACGGATCGGTTTCGACCGGCGTGGTGGGCGCGGCGAGCGGCGCCGCTGCAGACTTCGGGGTTAGCGTCAAATCGAAGCCGTCAGCTTGAGACGCCGTCGAAAATTCGACATCCCTCTTCGCGACGATTGTCGCCGTATCGCCAGCAACATGCGTTCCGGCGATCCAGTCCGGCGCGCTTTGTTGAATGTCTGCGATCAGGGTGTTGTCGACCGGACCGGTGAAATGAAGCGTGATCTCATTTGAGCCGGCATCGACGCTGGAATCTTTCAGCGCAAGCTTGTGAAAACGGAAAGTCAGATCGGGCTCTCGCTGCACGACGTCCAGGGAAGCCGCTGTTTGCGCCGGACCGTGATTGCCATCGAACCAGCCCGACAAATCGATGCGGGGCAGGCTTGGCAGGCTGTCGCAGCCCGCCGTCAGTGCGATGACGGCAAGCGCTGGGGCCAGCGATGCAAGGCGGCGGTGCGGACGCATGCAAACTCGCAATTCGAACGGTCGACAGTCTGGTTAACCTTGGTTAACCAGAGATTAATGCGCGCGGGCGCGGGGGAGGCGCAGCTCTGCGATCGTCCCTTCGCCCTGCCGGCTGCCGATCTGCACGACACCATGCATCCGGCGCGCGAGCGCATTGCAGATCGCCAGGCCCAAACCATTGCCGGTGGCAGCGCCGGAGCGATCGAAGCTAAGGAACGGATTTCCCGCTCGTTCGATCTCCGTCGGCGAGAAGCCAAGGCCGTTGTCGCGCACGGTGACGGCAACCACGTCGTTGATGCTGCGGATCTGGATGCGCACCGCGCCGTTGTCCGGCGTGTATTGCA
>JBQCJO010000481.1:0-4040 GCA_051952735.1 Rhizomicrobium sp. | reverse complement strand
CTCAATGCGTCGTTTGTCAGCGAAAACTTCCATGCGTTTTGCGATCGGTCCGGCGCTTCTGGCGTCCACCATGCTTGCGGGCGTTCCAGCGCACGCACAGGCGACCGGCGGCATAGAAGAAGTCGTGGTCACCGCCCAGAAGCGCTCGGAAGACCTGCAGAAGGTGCCGATGCAGGTGCAGGCGATCACGGCGCAGAAGCTTCAGGATCTGCATCTCAAGGACTTCACGGACTTCGCGCTCTACATGCCGAACGTCACCTTCGCGGTGAGCGGGCAGGGCAGCAACGGCGGTCCGGGCTTCTCCAACGTCAACATGCGCGGTATCGCGTCGGACCAGAACGGCAACCACTCCGGTCCGGTGCCCACGGTCGGCGTCTATTTCGATGAAGCGCCGATCACCACCATCAACGGCACGCTCGATATCCCGGCTTATGACGTGGCCCGCGTGGAAGCGCTCTCCGGTCCGCAGGGAACGCTCTACGGCACCAGCGCCGAGTCCGGCGTTATCCGCATCATCTCCAACCGCCCCGACACCGATGGTTTCGAAGCGAGCTACGACCTCGACGTCAATTCGGTCGCACATGGCGGTATCGGCTACGGCGCGCACGGTATGGTCAACATCCCGTTCTCCGACAAGGTGGCGCTGCGCGTCGTCGCGTGGGATGAGCACGATGCCGGTTACATCGACAATGTGCACGGCACGCGCACCTACAATTTCGACGACGGCACGTCGATGACGATCGACAATGCCGGTCATACGAAGAACAACTACAATACCGTCAACAAGCTCGGCGCCCGCGCCGCGCTCGAAGTCGATCTGAACGACAGTTGGACGATCACGCCGACGCTGATGGGACAGACCGAAAATACGGACGGCATCTTCGGATACGATCCGTCCGTCGGCGACCTGAAGGTGCAGCACTTCCTGCCGGAATATGTCCACGACAAGTGGTATCAGGCCGGTCTGACGGTTCAGGGCAAGATCGCGAACCTCGATTTCACCTATGCCGGTTCCTACATGGACCGCAAAGTCCATTCCTCGGCGGACTACACGGACTACACGTTCTGGTACGACCAGTCCTATCCGTCCTATGTCAATTTCTATGACAACTCGGGCGGGCGCATCGATCCGACGCAGCGCATTATCGGCAACGATCACTTCACGAAGGAAAGCCACGAAGTCCGGCTTGCCTCGTCGAAGGACAACCGCTTCCGCTTCCAGGTCGGCGGCTTTTACGAGAAGCAGACGCACGCGATCATTCAGGACTATGTGATCCCCGGCCTGGCCGATCCGGGCTCGGGACAGCCTACGATGCATGTCACCGGCTGGCCGGACACGCTTTGGCTCACGGATGAGTACCGCGTGGACAAGGACTGGGCCGGCTTCGGCGAGGCGTCGTTCGACATCCTCCCGAACCTGACGATCACCGGCGGCATCCGCTTCTACAGCTACGACAACACGCTGAAGGGCTTCTACGGCTTCAACAGCTACGAGACGTCACGCTGCTTCGCGCCGACCTCGGTCGATAACGGTCCTTGCACAGACATCAATTCGCGCGCGAAGGGCAGCGGCGAGACCCACAAGGTCAACCTCACCTGGAACGTGACGGACGACAAACTGCTCTATGCCACTTACTCCACCGGCTTCCGTCCGGGCGGCGCGAACCGCGTGTTCGATCCTTCGACGGGCAGGGCCTTGCCGGCCTATTCGCCGGACTCGCTCGACAACTATGAAATCGGCTGGAAATCGAGCTGGTACGACAACAGGCTGCGCTTCAATGGCGCCGTCTATTACGAGCAGTGGAACAACTTCCAGTTCCCGTTCCTTGGCGCGAACTCCGTCACCATCGTCGGCAACGCGAAGAGCGGTGCTACGGTCAAAGGCTTCGAGTACGACCTGATATGGTTGCCGCTCAACGAACTGACCCTGTCCACCTCCGGCGCTTATAACAACGGCAGCCTCGACGGGCCCTATTGCAAAGATCAGACGATCGTTTGCACGGACGCTCTTTCCGCGGCGCCGACGGGCACCCAGCTTCCGATCACGCCGCTGTGGAAGATCAACGGAACGGCGCGCTACGAGTGGACACTGGACGACGACATGCACGCGCATCTGCAGGGCTCGTTCATCCACTCCAGCGGCACATGGTCCGACCTGCGCGTGTTCGAACGCAGCCTGCTGGGCAAGAACAAGGCCTACACGATGTTCGACTTCACGGCGGGCATCGACCGGGACCACTGGGCGCTCGAGCTCTACATCAAGAACGCGTTTGACGAGCGCGCGCAGCTCGGCCGTTATGCCGAGTGCACGCCGGGTACCTGCGGTTTCCAGCCGTATATCCTGGCCTCGCAACCGCGCACGATCGGCATCACCTGGAGCCAGAAGTTCTGATCGGTTCCTGAATCGAAACGAGAGCAGCCGCGTGGCGACACGCGGCTGTTTTTTTTGCGCTGCAAGAACCCGCGGACGCGCCGATGCATGGAAGTTGCGAGGCTGGCGCATGCCGCGCAAATATCTGGCGCACAGCGGCAATTCGTGACGCCGCCGAAAGAAACCTCACGCCTTCGGGAACCTGTTCCGGCCCCGTTTCTGGCGCCCGCATGGGCAATGGGTTACACCAGCCGCCGGATTTCCATCCGCCAAAAAGAACCTCGTAGGGGAGTCTCCATGCTTCGCATTCGTTCGCTGTGCCTGGGCGCAGCCGCCGTTGCCGTGCTTGCCACCGCCGCCTCCGCCAATCCGTTCGACGCACCCAGCACGCTGCCGCTGCAAGCGCCGATGTTCGACAAGATCAAGGACACCGATTACCAGCCCGCGCTCGAGAAGGGCATGAAGGAACAGCTCGCCGAGGTCGATGCGATCGCCAACAACAAGGCCGCGCCGACCTTCGACAACACCATCGTCGCGCTGGAGAAATCCGGCCGCATGCTCGACCGCGTGTCCGAAGCTTTCTTCGCCGTCGTGCAGGCCAACACGAACGACACGCTGGACAAGACGCAGGCCGCGGAGGCGCCAAAGCTCGCGGCGCATTCTGATGCGATCTTCCTCAATCCCAAGCTCTTCGCGCGCGTGAAGGCGGTCTATGATCAGCGCGCCAAGCTGAAGCTTGATCCGGAGTCGCTGCAACTTCTCAACGTCTATTACGCGCAGTTCGTCCATGCCGGCGCGAACCTTTCGGACGCCGACAAGGCCAAGCTTCGCGAGCTGAACAAGGAAGACGCAACGCTTTCCACACAGTTCCAGCAGAAGCTGCTCGCAGGGACCAAGGCGGGCGCGCTTGTCATCGACAACAAGGCCGATCTCGATGGCCTCAGCGATCAGGAAATCGCGGCGGCTTCAAAGGCGGCACAGGATCGCAAGCTGCCCGGCAAATGGGTGATCCCGCTGCAGAACACGACGCAGCAGCCGCTCCTCGTGTCGCTCACCAACCGCGCGGTCCGCGAGAAGTTGTTCAACGCGTCGTGGACGCGCACGGAGAAGGGCGACGCCAACGACACGCGCGCCACGATCCAGAAGCTGGCACAGCTTCGCGCGCAGAAGGCCAAGCTGCTCGGCTATCCGAGCTATGCCGCCTATGTGCTTTACGACCAGATGGCGAAGACGCCGGCCGCGGTGAAGAGTTTCATCGGCCAGTTGGTTGCGCCGACGGCTGCAAAAGCCGCCGACGAAGCCAAACAGATCCAGGCCGCGATCAAGGCGGACAAGCAGACCTTCGATCTGAAGCCTTGGGACTGGGAGATGTATTCCGAGAAGGTTCGCAAGGCGAAATACGATCTCGATCAGAACGAACTGAAGCCGTACTTCGAATTGAACAAGGTGCTGAAGGACGGTGTGTTCTATGCCGCCAACAAACTCTACGGCATCACCTTCGAGGAGCGGCATGATCTTCCGGTCTATCAGCCGGATGTGCGCGTGTTCACCGTGAAGGACAAAGACGGCTCGGTGCTGGGCATTTTCTATTGCGACTACTTCAAGCGCGACAACAAGTCGGGCGGCGCCTGGATGAGCAACTTCGTGGGCCAGTCGAAGCTGCTCGGGA
>JBQCJO010000480.1:0-2535 GCA_051952735.1 Rhizomicrobium sp. | reverse complement strand
ACAGTTGAAACGATCAGGAGTTGTTTGACGAAATCATCTCCCCCTTGTGGCGAGGTCGAAAAAGCGAAGCTTTTTCGGGTGGGGGGTTGCATGCACCGTCCCCCCCCCCGAAAAATTCTTCGCTATGCTTCGAATTTTATCGGCCTCCCCACAAGGGGGAGGCGATGAATACTGACTACGCCGCGATCGGCGGCAGCGCGGCTTTGGCGCGGCGGCGCAGCAGATCGGCTTCTTCCTGGCTGAACACCAGCGCCGCGATCTCCGCCGCGAGATGGAAATAGGCTTCCGCGTTGACGCGCTTCTCGCCCGTCACCGTGCGCAGTTCTTTCAGCAGGTCTTCGGTGTAGCTCTTCAGCATGATGCCGATTTCGTCGAGCGCGTCCTTGTTGCTCGCGCCGAACGAAGCGGCGGCGGCGAAGGAACGGCAGCCGGAAACCAGACGCGCATAGGCGAGGGCACGGTCCGACTTGTCCGGATCGGCGTGATAGGACAGATCGGGCACGCGCGGGCCGCTGGAATAGCTGCCGGCTTTCACGGTGGGCAGCGCGTTGGAAACTTCCTTGAGCGCGCGCTCCATGAAGCCGTCCATCACTTCGGCGACCGCCGTGCGGTCGGCCAGAAGCCGCTGGCCCCACTTGCCGTCGCGGCGCATGTCGATGGCCTTGACCATGCCGGTGGAGAGCGTGGTGAAGCCGACGAGATAGCCGACTAGCGCATCCGCATCGAAATGATTGGGGCGCACGGAGCGGATCATCGAGGTGTAATATTCGATGTCGCCGAAGAGGATTTCACCGACCAAACCCATGTCGGTGTTGCTGATGAGCGTGTCCTGCGTCTGGCGCGTGACGTTCATCGGCAGCCTGAGGGCTTCCCACGGACGCTCGAGCCGCTGCATCGTGATGACGGCGACGTAAGGCGCCGCTTCCGGCACCGACGCGGCGAGCCGGTCGTAGATCTCGCGCAGCTTCCAGACGAACTCCTCCGTCAGAGACGGCAGCGGACGCGGAAGCTTGGCCTGCAGATCCAGAACCTCGTTGCCGACGGAAAGAAGCAGCGCCATTTCGCGTGCGTCGTCGATCACCAGATCGTTTTCGAGAACCGCGTGCGCGGCTTTGCGGCCGCGGTCGGAACCCAGCGCATCCAGGATCGCTTTCGACGCGACGGACCAGAACTGCGCGGCATGCTCCATCATCGCGTTGTTGTCGGCGGCGAAGAGCGCTGTCTTCACGCCGATGGAAAACTTGTTCGCCGCATCCGCCGCGAGCGTTTGCGACACCCAGTTCCACACCGGCGTGATCGAGCTGCGTTCGATGCGGCCCTTCTGTTTCTGCGTGCGCGGCATGACCGTCAGCAAGTCTTCGAATGGACGGCAGAACAGGCGCAGCGGCGTCGGCGCGCGATCGCTCTGGCCGCGGCGCAGCACCGGGCGCAATCCATCCAGAATGAGTTCGTGCGGAAGCGTGCGGCCGTCGTTCAGACGGTCGATCTCGATGGCTTTCGCAAGCCGCGCGGCCACCAAAGGCGGTAGGCCACCCAGCAAACCTTGAAGCTGTAGAGTCTTGCTCGAATCCATAGTCCCGGCATTCCACGTGGAAGCTCAGCCCGACCCGAGCTTCCGGCTTTGTGACGCTAAACACTTATTGTTAACGCGGCCTTGCTGGTAACACTCAAACTATGGCGGGCAGGACCAGCCGGGCCTCGAAACCGCCCAGGGAACTGCGGCCCAGGCTCAAGGAACCCCCGTAAAGCCGGGCAATATCGCGGACGATCGCCAGCCCAAGGCCGGTGCCGGGCACACTCTCATCCAGCCGCTCCCCGCGCTGGCCGATGTGGGAAAGCTCCTCGAGGCCCAACCCCGGACCGTTGTCGCCGACAACGATTTCCAGAAGCGTACCGGAGAGACGGCGGGCCGAAACCTGAACCTTGCCTCTCGCCCACTTGCACGCATTGTCCATGAGATTGCCGACCATCTCTTCCAGATCCTGGCGCTCACCGCGAAAGCAAAGATCGTCCGGGCACTCCGTCGCGATCTCCACGCCGCGCTCGGCATGGATGCGCCGCAGGACGCGCGCGAGATCCTCGATCACCGGAGAGACTTCGGTGCGGTTGCCGATGGCGCTCACCGCGCCGGCCGCCCGCGCGCGCGCCAGATAGTGATCCACCTGACGGCGCATGGTGCCGACCTGCTTGGTCACCGCATCGGCCAGCGGTCCCGGACTGGCGGAAGCTTCGTTGGAGATCACCGTCAGCGGCGTCTTGAGAAAGTGCGCGAGGTTCGACACATGCGTGCGCGCGCGCGCGACGACTTCTGCGTTGTGCTCGATCAACGCGTTGAGTTCGGTCGCCAGCGGCGCGATCTCCGCCGGGAAGCTGCCGTCGAGCTTGCGCGCCTTGCCGTCGCGGATGCGCGCGAGCGCGATGCGCAGGCGGCGCAGCGGGATCAAGCCGACACGCACCTGCACGAAAATGCCGCCGATCAACCCGATGCCAAGCAGCGCGAAGGACCAGAGCAGCGTGCTGTTGAAGCGCGCAACT
>JBQCJO010000479.1:0-8431 GCA_051952735.1 Rhizomicrobium sp. | reverse complement strand
GCAGGCAAGGGCAGTGTCATCAGCGGCTTCGTGCAATATCACGAGATCGCCATCGGTGGCGTGAAGCTGCACGACCAGACGGCCATCGCGCAGAACGTCTATGACAAATCCATCGAAGGCATTCCGGTGGACGGCATGGTCGGCTTCGAGTTGATCCGCCGCCTCGTCACGCAGATCGATTACGGCGCGAAGAAGCTTACCTTCACCGATCCCGCGAAGTTCTCGCCGGCGAATGCGGGAACGCCGGTGCCGTTCAAGTTCTACGATCATCTTCCGCAGGTGGCGGGAAGCGCTGGCGGCGTGCCCGGCATCTTCGATATCGACACGGGCTCGCGCAGCGAAGTGGATATCACCTCGCCATCGGTCGAGAAGTTCGGCTTCAAGGCGAAATATCCGAAGCATGTCGAAGCCATCACGGGCTGGGGCGTGGGTGGTGCGGTGAAATCTTATGTGGTGCGGCTGCCTTATCTGACCATCGGTCCGTTCAAGGAGCCGAGCGTGGTCGCCAGTCTGGACGGCCCACATTCGGGCTCGATGAGCGATCCGAACTTCCTGGGCAATATCGGCAGCGCCTTCATGAAGCGCTTCGTCGTCACTTTCGATTACGCGCATCAGATCATGTATCTGAAGCCGATCGAGCCGCCGCCGTCCGATATCGGGACGTTCGACCGCTCCGGCATGTGGGTCAATGCGGGCGCCGACGGGTTCGATGTCACCGAGGTATCGGCACATGGCCCGGCGGAAACGGCGGGCTTGCAGCCGGATGACGTCATCACCGCCATCGACGGCAAGCCTGTGAAGCCCGAAGAACTGGCCGCCGCGCGTGCGTCCTTGCGCATGCGTCCCGCCGGTTCGAAAGTGACGATCGACTACACGCGCAAGGGTGCGGCAAGGCATACGATGATCACCTTGCGCGATCAGATCTGAAGGACCTTGCAAGGAGGCGGCGCGGTGTGTTCTGTGCCGCCTCTGATTTGCCGGTAAGTTGGCGTATGGATGTCGATCGTTACCTTTCGCGTATTGGCCTGAACAAGCGGCCAAAGCCGAACCTCGCGGGGCTGAAAGCGCTGCATCGCGCGCATCTTCTCGCGATCCCGTATGAGAACCTCGACGTCCAGCTCGGCCGCAAGGTGACCATCCAGCGGCCCGCGATCTATCAGAAGATCGTGGAGCAGGGCCGCGGCGGCTGGTGCTACGAGATGAACGGTCTCCTTGGCTGGGCGCTCGCCGAACTGGGCTTCAAAGTGACTCGCGCCACCGGCTCGGTGATGCGCGAAGTCTCCGGTGACGCGTCGAACGGCAATCACCTGGTGTTGCGGGTGGAGTTGCCGGAAGGTCTCTATCTCGCCGATGTCGGCTTCGGCGACGGCCCGCGCGATCCGATCCGCGTCGCAGCCGGTGCGTTCCACTCCGACGGCTTCGACTTCTCTCTGCGCCGCGTGGACGACACCTGGTGGCGCCTCATCAACGACCCCCGCGGCGGCGCACCGAGCTTCGATTTCAACCTCGATCCGGCGGACGAGACATTGCTCGCGGCGCGATGCGACTACCTGCAGAGCGATCCCGCATCGGTGTTCGTGCAGAATCTAGTCACGCAGCGGCATGTTCCGGGCGGGCTGGAAATCCTCCGTGGACGGACGATCCGCAGCATCCGCGCCGGCGGCATTGAGAACCGGCTGATCGAAGATGCGAATGATTTGGTGACGACGCTGCGCGATGTGTTCGCGCTGAATGTGCCCGAGGCCGCGGCGCTATGGCCGAAGGTGGTCGCGCGGCACGACGAAGTGGTGGCGCAGAAGTCGAGTGTTTAGGCGCGCGCGATAAAGTCGCGCACGATCGGATAGATTTCATCCTGCCAGCGATGACCGGCGAACACGCCGTAGTGGCCGACCTTAGGCTGCAGATGATGTTGCTTGCGGTTCACCGGAATGTTCGGCGTGAGCTTGTGCGCCGCTTCGGTTTGGCCCGGTGCGCAAATGTCGTCGCGCTCGCCTTCGACCGTCAGAAGAGCGGTTTTCCTGATCGCGGAAAGGTCCGCGCGCTGGCCGCGCCATTGGAATTTGCCACGCGCCAGATCGTGATCCTGGAACACGCGCTGCACAGTTTCGAGATAGAATTCCGCGGGCATGTCGAACACCGCGAAATATTCGTCGTAGAAATTGCGCGTCGCCGCTGCCTGATCGTCGCGCGCGTGGACGACATGCTCGAACAGGTCCAGATGCGCGCGGATGTGGCGCGGCAAATTCATGGACATGAAGCCGGTGACTTGCAGAAAGCCGGGATAGACGCGCCGGTGAGCACCCTTGAACCGCGCCGGCACGGGCGAAATGAGATTCTTTTCGAACCACTCGATCGGATGATCGGTCGCCAGATAGTTCACGACCGTCGGATTAATCCGTGTGTCGACCGGACCGGCCATCAACGTCAGCGAGCGTGGCTGCGCGGGGCTGTTGTTCTGCGCCATCAGCGCGATGGTCGCGAGCAGGGCGTTGCAGGGTTGGCAAACGCCGATCACATGCGTGTCCGATCCCAGATATTCGATGAACCGCATGACGTGCTCGACATAGTCGTCGAGTCCAAAACGGCCATGCTCGCGGGAGATATCGCGCGCATTGTTCCAGTCGGTGATGAAGACGTCGTGATCTGGCAGCAGCGTGCGGATTGTGTCGCGCAGCAGCGTTGCAAAATGACCGGCCAACGGCGCGACCAGCAGCACGCGCTTCTGCTTCAGCGAAATCGATTTGCGGAAATGGAGTAGGGTGCCGAACGGTGTTTCCACAACGGGCACCTCGCTGATGTCGGCCATCTGGCGGGCAACTTCGATGCTCGGAATATCGTAGGAAGGCCGTTCATGGGTAAGGCCGCTGCGCGCGACCAACTCGGCCGCTGCGCCCATCGTGCGGGCGAAGAGATTGCCCCATGGGCCGGCCATGGGCTCGCGCAGAACGGCTGCCGTGAGATCGGCATAGATGCGCCACGGAGCAAGAAAATCCTGCCGCGCCTGATACGCGTTGTACAACATACCTCGCGAACGCCCCGTCGTGCCTGATTCCCCGGCACCTTGGTGTGAAGCCTAGTGTATAAACTGCTGCATTGCGAAATAGTTTCTTGCGGGTGCGAAGAGGGGCGGAAAATGGCGGTAATCAGCGTTATAGCCGCGGGCACCCGTGGCGACGCACAACCTCCCGCCATGCTGTGCCGGGAATTGGCCGGCCGCGGTCACGAGGTCCGCTTCATCGCACAGCGCGAGTTCGCGGACATGATCGAAGGCAGTGACGTATCGCTGAAGCCGCTGCCGGGCGATCTGCACGCCGAACTCACAAGCGCGGATGCGCAGAAGTTTTTCGCCGGCGGCAGCAATCCGCTCACGTTCCTGCGCTGGTTCTATGACATCGGTAAGAAATTCGCCGCGCAGCTCACACCCGCGATGAAAGAGTTCACCGCCGGCTCCGACATTATCGTCGGGACTGGCCTGGCCGATTACTACTCCAACATCATGGCGCGTGTTCACAAGGCCAAAGCGGCGCATGCCTATATGCAGCCCGCGGTGCCAACTCGCGAATTTCCCTGCGCGCTCATCTCCGTGCCGCCTTTCGACATGCCGGGCTGTATGAACAAATTGGAAGCCCGCCTCTATTTCGAAACGGCATGGCTCGGTGCGCGGCCCATCGCGAAGGTCGCGCATGAGATGCTCGGCCTGCCGCCGCCGTCATGGCGCGTTCCAATCATGGAAGAACTGCATCGCGGCCAGCCATTTCTGATGGCTTATAGCGAAGCCTTCCTGCCGCGGCCCGAAGACTGGCCCGATCATGTGGAGGTTACGGGTTTCTGGTTTCGCGACACACCGGCATCGTGGCAGCCGCCGGAAAGTCTGGTCCAATTCATCAAGGCCGGACCACCACCGGTTTATGCCGGGTTCGGCAGCATGGTGATGAAGGATCCGCAGGCGACGGTGAATGCGGTTCTGGAAGCTATGGCAAAGAACAACGCCCGCGCGGTGATCGCCTCAGGTTGGAGCAGCTACAAGCCGGCCAAGTTGCCCGACAACATCTACGCCGTGGATTCCATCCCGCACGATTGGCTGCTGCCGCAAATGGCGGCATCGATCCATCACGGTGGCGCTGGTACCACCGGCGCTTCGTTGCGTGCGGGGCTTCCACAGATTGTGGTGCCATTCGTGGGCGATCAGCCGTTCTGGGGCCGGCAGGTCGAAAAGCGCGGCGTCGGTCCGCGGCGTATTCCTCACGCGCGCTTGACCGCATCCAAATTGAGCCAGGCGATTACCGTGGCTCTGAACGATCAAGCGATGCGGAAGAGGGCGGCCCATATGGGCGAACGCGTGCGGGCTGAGAATGGGCTCCAGCGCGCTGTCGAAATCATCGAAAGGCGATTGCGGACCTAGCTGGCGCTTTCGTTCGGCTTGGTCTGAAGTTGGACGTAATTCTGGATGCCCATCTGCTCGATCAGGCGCTGCTGCGTCTGCAGCCAGTCGATATGCTCTTCCTCGCTTTCGAGGATGTGCACGAACAACTCGCGGCTGACGTAGTCCTTCACCTTCTCGCAATGGGTGATGGCGTTTTTCAGATCGGGGTGCGCCTTCTGCTCTAGCCGCAGATCGCAATGAAGGACTTCCTCGACATTTTCGCCGATCAGAAGCTTCCCGAGATCCTGAAGATTGGGCAGCCCGCCGAGGAACAACACGCGCTTGATGAGCGTGTCGGCGTGCTTCATCTCGTCGATGGATTCTTCGTAGACCTTCTTGGAAAGCTCTGAGAGTCCCCAATCGCCCAGCATCCGCGAATGCAGGAAGTACTGGTTGATGGCGGTGAGTTCGTTCTTCAGAACGAGATTGAGGAAGCGGATGACTTCGGCATCGCCTTGCATGGAGGCGACAGGAGCAGGGCCTACGCCGCGCGGTCCCGGTTTGACTTCTCGGCCCGGGTTTCGTCCAGTATTTCGGCGATTGTTTCTTGGCATCGTCCGCAATTCCTTTTCACGCCGCACAGGCCATAAACGTCTTCGGCGCGCGCCGGACCCGCCTCGCAGGCCGCGCGAATCCGCGTTTCATTGAGCCTATTGCAGACGCAGACGATCATCCAAGAAAACCAAAGGATTGCCTGCTATAGATGATGCACTTGCGACTGATTGTCAATTGCGGTCGGTGCGGCGGTGTGACCGGCGGAAGCGCTTGAAAATCCTCGATTATTCGTAGGCCGTCGACCTGGCCTCAGCCAATACCGAAGCATCCACGATCTTCTGAACCGCGCCGTAGTTCGTCTTCCCGGTCCCAAGAACGGGGATGTCCTCCACCAGCACGATGCGTCTCGGCACGGCGAGATCGGGGACGCCGTGATTGTGGGCCCAGCCGATCAGATCTTGCCGCGTCGCGTCTTTGTAGGTGGTCGCCAGAACGATCTGCTCGCCCTTGCGTCCGTCCGCGATCGACACGGCGGCGTGCGAAAACTCTGGCCACAACGCGGAAGCGATGCTTTCGACGACGGCCAGCGAAACGGACTCTCCGCCGATT
Organism: Rhizomicrobium sp.; assembly: GCA_051952735.1. GTDB lineage: Bacteria > Pseudomonadota > Alphaproteobacteria > Micropepsales > Micropepsaceae > Rhizomicrobium. The sequence goes on along the minus strand of JBQCJO010000479.1, from coordinate 2,904 downwards.
TTCGCGAAGCGTTTAAGGCGGCCCTTGATCGCGATGAAACCGTCTTCGTCGACGGTCACCACGTCACCGGTGTCGTGCCAACCATCCGGCGGCGGAACAATCACGCCCGGCGCGTCCGGCTTGATGTAGCCGAGCATGACGTTCGGGCCTTTCACGACCAGCCGCTTTGCGTTGGCAATGCCCTCGGCCGGATCGAGCCGCATCTTCATGTCTGCCATCAACTGGCCCACCGTGCCGTGCCGGTTCGCGCCTGGACGGTTCGCAGCGATCACCGGCGCCGCTTCGGTGACGCCGTAACCTTCAAGAAGTTCGATGCCGTGCTTCTTCCGTACGAACGCGCGCGTTTCGTCGCGCAAGCGTTCCGCACCGCAGACAGTGAGGCGCAATGTCTTCAGATCGCCCGGCTCGGCCGCGCGTGCGTATTGTGTGATGAACGTATCCGTCGAAACCACGATTGTCGCGCCATGCGCCTTGATGCGGCGAACGATCTCATGCGGCTGCAACGGCGTGGGATGACACACGACCCTTATGCCCAGCAGCAGCGGCATGATCGAGCCGACCGTCAGGCCGAAACAATGGAAGGCGGGCAGGGGATTGAACAGAACGTCTGATGGATAGAGCGCCAGATGCGCGCGCACTTGCTCGACATTCGCCACCAGGTTTGTGTGCGATAGCGCCACGCCCTTGGGTTCGCCTTCGGTGCCGGAGGTGAAAAGGATCACCGCCGTGGAATCCGGCGGCGCATGCGAAGCCACAATGCCAGGCAGGAATTGGCCCACCGCTGCCGACGCCTTGTCCAGAATCGACAGGTGTTCGCGCACATCTTCGAGATAAACGATTGTCGCCAGCTTGGAGAGTTCGCCAATCAGCGATTGATAACCGCCCATCTCGACAAAGCGTTTCGCCGTTACGATGCGCTTCACCTGCGCCGTCTTGAGCGCGGATTTCAGCGCCGCCAATCCCGCGGTGAAATTCAGCATCGCCGGCACACGGCCATAAGCAGAGAGCGCAAGAAAGGTGACGATCGCTCCCGCGCCCGTCGGCAGCATCACGCCGACGTTCTCGCCCGCATGGGTTCCGTGCCGGAGCGCGCTGCCGAGCGCGAGCGTGCCGCGCATGATGTCGTCATAGGTACGTTCGCTGTCGTCCACGTCGATCACGCAGACGCGCTTGCCGCCGAATTTGCGGCGCGCGCGCGCAAAGGCGCTGAACACCGTGCGTTGCGTCGTGGACATGTCGAATGGCACGCAGTCTTCGCCGGATGCCGCGGCAACGGTGGCAAGAGTCAAATTTCGCTCCCCAGACACCGGCGTTATCCGCCGATCCTTATTGTCTCCCAAGCCTAGCGCAGCGCCGCGCCGGGGCAAATGCCGGTCAGGCCTCGCGCAACGGCAGGGTGTGGGCGCTGTCGAGATATTCGCTCAACCGCGTGATTTTTCCGTTTGTGACGGTCACGACGAGGCAGGCCGGCATCGAGAACGGTTTTCCGCTTCTCAGCGTGCCGTGCAGGACATGCTGCTGGACATAGCCGCCATCGAAGACGTGACGGCTTTTGATCTCGTAACGCCGGTTGGGCAGATGGCGTGCCACCCAGTCGAGCACCTTCAGGTTCTCCTCCAGGGTCTGTTCCAGCCCGTCATTGTTGTGCCAGACGCGGGCGTCCGGCGCGTAGCAGGCGCGGACGGTCTCGATGTCGCCGGTTTCAATCGCGCGCATGAAGCGGTCGGCCAGCAAATTCGTGTCGTTTGCGGATGTCATGGCGCAATGGTTCCGGCTCGGCGGGGCCGCGTCAAGCGCGGGTGGTTTCGCGGACCGAACGGTCTTATATGTCCGCCATGACCGTCGTCATCGACAAAACCCAGCTTCGCCACCCGGAAAAGGCGCACCGGCCGGACACGCCGACCTTGCGGAAACCGGAATGGATCCGCGTGAAGGCACCGGTGTCGAAGGAATATGCGGTCACCAAATCCATCGTCCGCGAGCACAATCTGAAAACGGTGTGCGAGGAAGCGGGTTGCCCGAATATCGGCGAATGCTGGACCCATCGTCACGCCACCATGATGATCATGGGCGACACCTGCACGCGCGCTTGTGCTTTCTGCAATGTGAAGACCGGTTTGCCGAGCGCGCTGGATGCGGACGAACCCGCAAACGTCGCCAAGGCCGTCGCTAAGCTCGGTTTGAAGCACGTCGTCATCACCAGTGTGGATCGCGACGATCTCGCGGATGGCGGCGCGGAGCATTTCGCGCAAGTGATCAAAGCGATCCGTGTGCAATCGCCGGGCACGACCATCGAGGTGCTGACGCCGGATTTCCTGCGCAAGGATGGCGCGCTGGATATTGTGATGGCGGCGCGGCCGGATGTGTTCAACCACAATCTCGAAACCGTTCCGCGGCTCTATCTCACCGTGCGTCCTGGTGCGCGCTACTTTGCATCGCTGCGTTTGCTGGAACGCGCGAAAGAATTGGTGCCGACAGGCTTCACCAAATCCGGCCTCATGGTCGGCCTCGGCGAAACCCGCGAAGAGATCATGCAGGTGATGGACGATCTGCGCGCGGCGGGTGTCGACTTCCTCACCATCGGTCAATACCTGCAGCCCACAAAGAAACACGCGCGGCTGGATCGCTTCTGGTCGCCGGAAGAATTCAAGGGCCTCGAAGCCATCGCGAAGGCCAAAGGCTTCCTGATGGTCAGTGCCTCGCCGCTGACGCGCTCGTCCTATCACGCAGACGCAGATTTCGCGCAGATGCAGGCAAACCGGGCGGCGAAAGCCGTCTAAATGTCGCGCGCAAATTTTTTTTGACGGGCCAATTTTGGTTTTTCGCCGTCTTGGGTGTCCAACCCTCCGTGTTCGAGCGCTCTGTGCTACTCTTGAGAGAGTGTATGCTCGATGGTGAGATCAT
>JBQCJO010000478.1:0-2880 GCA_051952735.1 Rhizomicrobium sp. | reverse complement strand
CTTCCAGTTCCTCGCGCATGCTCTGCATGCCGATGCGGCCGGCGAGCGGCGCGTAGATATCGACGGTTTCCTGCGCGATGCGGCGGCGCTTCTCCGGCTTCTCGATATGGTTGAGCGTGCGCATGTTGTGCAGCCGGTCGGCCAGCTTCACCAGCAGCACGCGGATGTCGTTGGACATCGCCAGCATCAGCTTGCGGAAATTCTCCGCCTGCTTGGTGCGCTCGCTGAACAATTCGAGCTGCGACAGCTTCGTCACGCCATCGACGAGGTTGGCGATCTCCTCGCCGAAATTCTCCTTCACGTCATCGATGGTGACGTAAGTGTCTTCCACTGTGTCGTGCAGCAATGCCGTCACGATCGTCGGCACGTCGAGCTTCAGCTCGGTGAGGATCGCCGCCACTTCCAGCGGATGGGTGAAGTATGGATCGCCGGACGCGCGGAATTGCTTGCCGTGCGCCGTCATCGCATAGACATAGGCTTTGTTGAGCAGCGCCTCGTCGGCTTCCGGATCGTAGGCTTTGACGCGATCCACCAGTTCCGTCTGGCGCATGAGCTTGCGCGCCGGCTTTGCGCGCGGGATCACGGAAGAAATTGCGGACAACGCCGCCGACACCATGCCCCGCGCCCCCGACGTCTGGCCATGCTCGGTCGCAGGCGGCGAAGAGTGAATCTCACCCTGCGCCGCAGCTTTTGTTTCGCCGGGCCGCGTCGGAACGCTCATTGTTCGAACAATATAGTGGAAATTTCGGGGTTTGGCTTGAGTCGTTGAGACCAAAAACAAAGGGCGGCCTGACGGACCGCCCTTTGGAATTCCCTGTTCGGAACAGGATTACTCCTCGTAATCGCCTTCCGGTTCCGGCTGCGGCTCGGCGCGGCGCTGGGCTTCGGAGGTGAGTGCGCGGAGCAGCTCTTCTTCCGTAACCTGGCGGGCCTGCACGTCCTCGCGCACATCCTCTTCGGCGGGCGCGGCTTCCGGCTCGTCCACTTCGGCGTGCTTCTGGAGGGACTTGATGTATTCCTCCTTGGCCTCGTCCGGCTTGATTTCCTTGGCCGCGATTTCGCGCAGCGCGACGACGGGGTTCTTGTCCCGATCGCGATCGATGAACGGCTCGGCGCCGCCCGACAATTGGCGCGCACGGAAGCCCGCCACCAGCACCAGATCGAACCGGTTCGGGATTTTGTCGACGCAATCTTCAACGGTAACGCGAGCCATTCGGAAGTCCTTTTGTATTCGATTTCAAAGGGTTGGATCGAAACCGAGTCCCAGCCCTCGGAAGGCCGGGGACACTATATAACAGCTAACTTGGAAGCAAGGGCGGCGTTGTTCCTGCGAATCTGGCAGATTCAACGGGGTCGACGAAGACAAACATCATATGAATCTGAAGCAGGTCTTTAGCCTTACGCTCTTTGCCCTCTTCATTGTGTTAAGCGTCGGCCACAGTTTTCCGGGGTTTCGGTCAGCACTCCAGGCCACGCGATATGGGCCCTGGATTGGGGTCTTCGGCGGAATATTGATGGTCGTGATCTCCAACAGCGCGACGGTCTATCAACTCTGGACTGGCAAAGCCTCAACATGGAACTGGCAGTCACCCGAGACCGGCTATCAGGGGTGGGTCCTGCGCAAAACACACCCGCTATCATATTGGTTCAGACTTGCGCTGTGGCTAGCGATAACAATCGTGATCGATGCGGTTTTGATACTGATCGTCGCCCACCGAATTTCAGCCAACTAGTTCTTTTGGAGAGATCGATGAGGATTGGGGAACGCATTCTGGGCGGGTTGCTGGTGCTGGCTGCCGTGGTCACCGCCTATTACTGGTGGGACTACTTCACCGGCGGCGACGTGATGGTCGTCAAAGACCGCTGGTACACCGCGTTCGAATCCAGCTTTCCCGTCGCCGACGGCTGGCTGTCACTGTGCGCCCTGCTCGCCGGCGTCGGCTTCTTCCTCGGCAGCCGCACCGCGCCCCTGTTCGGACTGATGGCGGCGTCCGCCTTCTTCTATCTCGCGGCGATGGACATCACCTTCGATGTCGAGAACGGCATGTATGCGATGGCGGCGGCGAACGACGCGATGAAGTTCGAGATCTTCATCAACGTCTCCTGCCTCATCCTCGGCGTCTGGACGCTCGTGGTGTCCTGGCGAAAACTAAACTGAGCCGACGTCGCCCGGCAGCTTTGCCTCTTCGGCCTTCGCTTCCAGATGATCCTTGTGCGCGTGGATCAAGGGCTGCGCGCGCAGCCAGGTGGTGAACGCGCGCATGAACAGCATCGCGCAGGAGAAGATGATGCCGGCGTCCGTCCATCCCATGATCGACGCGGGACCGCTGTGCGGCGCGCTGGGAAAGGGCGAGTCGAAATAGCCGGACGCGCTGAACGGCGAGCCGTTCACGTCCGGCAGGATGAACTTCAGCCCGAACTTCATCAGGAACAACGCCGCGACGAGGATCGTGCCGATGGGCGTCGCCTTGCTGGTGATGGTCCCCGTATCGTAGTCGAGCGCGAACTCCTGATGGTGCGCCGACAGGAAGCCGACGGCCAATCCCGCGATGATCGCCACGGCGTCGATCGGTATCCAGAGATACCAGGGCTTCGGCAGCGGCGCGAACCACAGCGTCAGCACCGTCGCGATGATGATGAAGGCGGGGAACCAGAAGATGCGGTTCACGCGCACCTTGCGCGGCTTGTTGTTCATCAGCCGCCGCCCGACGATGAACACGACGATCAGAGGCAGGATGTAAGGTGCAAAATCCTTCGGCATCGTACGTCGCCTCCTAGCACAAAGTCCGGACGGGAAGACACCGCGGACGCGCGGTTGAACGGTTACAGGATCTCCATCACACTGATGGATGCAACGGCCAGCCGAACTGGATGCACATG
>JBQCJO010000477.1:0-2090 GCA_051952735.1 Rhizomicrobium sp. | reverse complement strand
ACCGGGGATCAGGAGGAACAGGATCACCGCAAGCGCGCGGCGCAACCACGGCTTCTTTTCGCCGCTGCCATTCCAGAAGCGGTTCGCGCTGTCTGCGATCCGCCGTCCCCAAGCGCCCCAATCCATGGCGGGAAGATAATCGGGAGTCGAAGTTTGGCGAAACCGCACGACGCCGCAGACGTGATGGCCATCGCAACGCAATGTTCCCGATATGTTCGGGACCCTATTTTCCGGGCATGCACCACAAATGCCCTGCCCGCCGGGCCAAGAAATGACTGTGAAGCAGAACGGCCGTGCTAGGACCGAACGGAAGCCAAAGCCGAGTCTTACATGCGCGCTCTTACTCTCCTCGCCGCTGCAACCGCACTTCTTGTTTCCGGCTCCGCGCACGCGATCGCCCTCAAGCCCTGCCAGCCGAAGGACGTGAAAGGTGACGCGCTGTGCGGAACCTATGTAGTGCCCGAAAACTACGCCCTGAAGGACGGGCGCCAACTGCCGCTGAAAGTGGTGGTGCTCTCCGCGAACAAGAAGCCGGCAAAGGAGCCGATCTTCTTTCTGTCTGGCGGCCCGGGCCAGGCGGCGACGGAAGACATGGGCTGGGTAACCGATGCGTGGCGAAACGAGCACGACTTCGTCTTCGTCGATATGCGCGGCACGGGCGAAGGCACACGGCTCGACTGCGCCATCGGGAAATCGGCTGCGCATCCCGAAGAATTCATGGAGCCGTTGTTCCATGAAGGCACGCAATATGGCGAATGCGCAAAGGCCCTCTCGAAGAAGGCCGATCTGACGCAATACACCACGACGAACGCGATGCGCGATCTCGATGGACTGCGCAAGACGCTTGGCTACAAGAAGATCAATCTGTGGGGCGGCTCATACGGGACGCGCGCAGGCATCGTCTATCTGCATCTCTATCCGCAGAATGTGCGTTCGGCGATCCTCTCCGGTCTGGTTCCGCCCAGCAATCGCAACCCGCTTTACTTCGCCGCCGCCGCGGAGCGCTCCTTCGAAACGCTCGCCGCGCAATGCGCCGCGGATGCTGCATGCCACAAAGCCTTTCCCGATCCCAAAGGCGACGCGGACGCCATCGTCGCGCAACTGCGCGCGAAGCCTGTTCCGGTCACCGTGAAGAACCCCGCGACCGGCCAGTCTGTCACCGTCCCGATGACAGCTTCGGCCTTCGGCGACGGGCTGCGCCTGATGCTCTACGACGCCGAAGAGTCGCGGCGCATTCCCCTGTTGCTGAAAGGCGCGCGGGCCGGCGATTTCACACCTTTCGCGAATGTCGCGTTGGGTTCGTCCATGGCCATGAAACAAGGTGTTGCCATGGGCCTGCTGCTCTCCGTGATCTGCACCGAAGATATTTCCCGCATCCGGCCGGAAGAAGTCGGCCCGGCGACGGCGGGCAGCATCATCGGCGACTATCGCGTGCGGGGCGAGATGGCGGCTTGCAGCGTGTGGCCCAAGGGCGAATTGCCGAAGGACTATGCGGCGCCGTTCAAGACCGGCGTTCCGGTGCTGCTGATTTCCGGAAATCTGGACCCGGTGACACCACCGCAATGGGGCGTGGAAGCGCAGAAATTCTTCCCCAACAGCCGGCATGTGATCGCCCCTGGCGGACATGTGTCCGACAACAAATGCCTGGAGCGCGTGGAAAGAGACTTCATCGCCACGGCGAACCCAAAGACGCTGGACGCGTCCTGCATCACCAACGAGAAGCTGCCGCCGTTCGCCCTGCCTGCCAAGCCCTAAAGACTTTGCCGGCTTGACATCGGTTTCCATGGAAACTATATTGTTTCCATGGAAACTATACCCACGCCCGCCGCGCTGGAATCCCATCTGGGCTACTGGCTCCGCTTCGTCTCCAACAGCGTCTCCGGTGCATTCGCCGAAAAACTCGCCAGGCAAAACGTCTCCGTCGCCGAATGGGTGGTTCTGCGCCTGATCCACGGCGACACAACCATGCCGGCGAGCGCCATTGCCGAAACCACCGGCATGACGCGCGGCGCGATCTCCAAGATCATAGACAAACTGGAAGAGCGCGGCCTCGCAGAGCGCAAGCCGCTGCCTGAGGACGGACGCGCACA
>JBQCJO010000476.1:0-10900 GCA_051952735.1 Rhizomicrobium sp. | reverse complement strand
CTGGCTCGTGCGTCTTGGCGACATCGTGCTGGCGCTCGCGGGGCTTTATGGCCTCTGGGCGATCTGGGCTTATGGTTTCGCCAACTTCCACTTCAACATCTGAGAGAAGCGTGATGCGATCCTTGCTCTGCGGCGCGGCTATCACCGCACTCCTCGCGTTTTCCGGGAGCGCAAACGCCGCGCCACCGGCAAATCTGGATGCCTTCGTGGCAAAGGCGATGCAGACCTTCGGCCCGCCGGGCATGAGCGTCGCCATCGTGGAGAACGGCAAAGTCGTCTTCACCAAAGGCTACGGCATCCGATCCATCGCCACGAAAGCGCCGGTGAATGAACACACGGCGTTTCCGATTGGCTCGGAGTCCAAAGCGTTCACTGCTGCCGCGCTCGCGATCCTGGTCGATCAGGGCAAGCTGAAATGGACGGATCGCGTCGTCGACAAGCTGCCTGGCTTCCAGATGTACGACCCTTACGCGACGCAGCATATGACGGTCATCGACCTGCTGACGCACCGCAGCGGATTGGGGCTGGGCGAGGGCGATCTTCTCATCGTGCCCGCCACCACACGTTCCCGCGCGGACATCGTGCATGCGTTGCGCTATCTGAAGCCCGTCACCGGCTTCCGCGAGACTTTTGCTTACGACAACATTCTCTACATCGTTGCCGGTGCGCTGGTGGAATCCGTCTCCGGCGAGACGTGGGAGCATTTCGTCGAGAACCACATCTTCGCGCCCGCCGGCATGACGGACGCGATGACCGCCTATCATATCGACGCCAAGAACGGCGTGGCGCTGCATGCGCGCATCAACGGCCCGATCATGGGTCTTGGCCCGCAAAGCATTCTTCTGCACGGCCTTGAAGGCGGCGCCTCGGCACCCGCCGGTGCGATCAACGCCAGCGCGACCGACATGGCGAAGTGGATGCAGATCCAGCTCGCGCACGGAAAAGCGGCCAACGGCAAACAGATATTCAGCGCGGCGCAGTCCGAGTAGATGTGGAAGCCGCGTGTCGTCGTGTCGCCGGATTCTTTCGGTGCGGCGACATCGGCTGTGCTGGCGGCGTTGTCGCCGAAGTTTCAGGACTATGGCCTTGGCTGGTTCGTGGAGAATTATCACGGCCATACGGTGATCGAGCACACCGGTGCGGTGCTGGGCGCGGTTGCCGCGCAATACCTGATCCCCGAGAAGGGCGTTGGTATCTCGGTGAACATCAATTCGGAAGACGGTGCTGCGCGCCGTGCCGTGGCGTTCTATCTGCTGGACTATTATCTGGGCGTGCCGGATCAGCATTGGAACGAGGCGCTGAAGAAGCTTGTCGATGGCATGATGGCTGCCGGGCAGAAGGCCATGAAGGCGCAGCCCGAAGCGATGAAGCCGAACGACAAGTCATCGCTGCCGCTCGCGTCCTATGCTGGCGTCTATCACGATCCGTGGTACGGCACGACGACGATCTCCACCAAGCCTGGCGGCAAGCTCTGGATGAAATTCGACCAGACGCCGCGCATGGAAGGTCCGCTCACGCATGTTGCCGACGACACGTTCAAAGTTGTGTGGGAGGACCACATGATCGAACCGGCCTATGTGAAGTTCGACGTCGCCAGCGGAAAAATCTCGAAGATCGAGATGAAGCCGGTGTCGCCGCTGGCCGATTTCAGCTTCGATTATCAGGACTTGCACTTCGCGCCCAAGTAGCAGCGCCGGGACTGTACGCTCTCGTACATTAAGGCTGCGCACAGCCAAATCTTGCGCCCGATGTGCCGCGTGTGCGAATTCGGTTGGCGCCGCTTCGCCCGAAGCGGTCCGCCTGAAACCGCTCGCCGGAGACGCAGCATGTTCGATCGCCTGATCAGCTATTTCGCCAAGCAGAACCCGCACTCTATTGCGATCGTGAGCCTGACCGGCCAGCAGACTTATGCGGAGTTCGACGCCAACATCAATCGCGTCGCGGACGCGCTCGAAGAACAGGGGCTTCCGAAGACCGGGCTGACGGGCGTGGCGGTCGGCGATCAATATGTTCACTGGCTGCTGCTGATGGCGCTGGCTCGCCTTGGCCAGGCGTCGGCGTCCTATCTCGCCGTGCAGCGCGCGCAGATGGAGCCTTTGCTGCAGCCGAATCTCGTCCTGACCGATCAGCCGCCGCAAGATGATGACGAAAGCCGTCCGCGCATCCTGCGCATCACACAGCAGTGGATGACGGAGGCCGGCAAGCGCCCGCTGGTTCAGCGCCCGCGCGCGAAGATCGATCCCAATGCGCTCGCGCGCGTATCCACGTCGTCCGGCACCACCGGTGTGCCGAAGAAGTTCGGTTTGAGTTGGGCCGCGGTCGAAGCCCGCATCCTGCAAGTCGCGGCGATCGCCAACAGCACGCATCCACACGAGATTCGCATCCAGTCGCTGATCGGGCCCGAGCATCTGGCTTATCCCGGCGCGGGGCTTTCCGCGTGGTGCCTGGGCGGAACGCTGATCCTCGGGCCGATGGATCCTGTTGCCGTAGCCAACACGCTGACGCGCCTCCAGCCGACAGTGCTCAACATGGCGCCTATTCAGCTCAAGGTATTGCTGGACGCGTTGCCGCCCGGCTTCCTTCCCTTGCGCCATCTTTCGCTGACAGTTTCCGGGAGCCATACGCCGCGCGCTGTGCGCGAGTTGGCCCGCATGCGGCTGACCAACAATCTCGTCCTGTTTTACGGAACATCGGAAGGCGGAACGATCGCCTGCCGTCCGGACAACAGCGTCGCGGGCGACGACGCGGATGTGGGCTGGGTTTTCCCGTGGACCGATGTCGAGGTCGTGGACGACGCGCATCAGCCCGTTCCTTACGGTGAGCTTGGCCGAGTTCGCGCGCGCGGCACCGGATTCATCGATGGTTATCTCGACGACGATGAAGCCAACGCGATGTTCTTCCACGACGGCTGGTTCTATCCGGGCGACGTCGGCACACTGTCGGTCGACGGGCATCTGCGCGTGGAAGGCCGTGTGGACGATGTGATGAATTTTGGCGGCGCGAAGTTCATGCCGCATATCATCGAGGGCGCAGCGTTGGCCTGTGCGGGCGTGAAGGATGCCGGTGCATTCACCATGCCGGACGCCGCGGGCTTTTCTGCACCGTGGCTGGCGATCGTGCGTGGAGAGAACCTGCGCGAGGCCGAGGTCGCCAACGCGCTGGTGATGCCGGGACTCCCGCCCGTTCGCGTTGTGTGGACGGATGCCATTCCACGGACGCCGACGGGCAAGGTCGTTCGCGAGAAGCTTCAGGCCGCTGCGGAAAAGCTGAACGCTGCGAACGGATAGGCGTATCCGAATCCCGTTGAGCGACAATTCGATTGCAATCGGTGCGATGCTTCGCAATCGTCCGAGGTGCTGGGATCGGAGTGGGAATCGCTTGCCACGCAAACCTGTCGCGGGAAAACGGAAAGCGTCCACGCAGGATGCGCCGCCGCGCGTCTATTGGATCACGCGCAAGGATCAGCTTGACGGCCTTGCCAACGCCGTTCGCCTCGACATTCTCGACCGGTTGGTCGCGATGGGCCCGATGTCGGTCAAGGATCTTTCCGCATCGCTGGGCCGGCGGTCGACGGCGATCTACCACCATTTGGAATTGCTGGAGTCTCTCGAACTTGTCCGCAAGACCAACGCTTCGGGTGGGAGAGGGCGGCCCGCGTCGCTCTATCAGGCAGCAGGACAGTTGATACGTGCGGCCCGCGCACCCGTGAAGCCGGAGAACCGCGCCCCGGCCGCGAAGATCGCCCGCGTCGTCGCAGCCCAGGCAGCCAAGGATTACAAAGACGGGTTCGCCGTGGACGGCTGGCAACTGGAAGGCCCCGGCCGCAATCACTGGCAGTTTCGCAGCATCGCGCGCCCTTCACCGCAGCGTCTCGCCAAGATCAACGCGTTGATGGATACGCTTGGTGAACTGATCTGGACGCCGGACCCGTCTCCCGGCAAGCAGCTCATAAGCTTTGCGTGGTTTTTATCGCCGCTGCAGGCTAACCGCCGCTTGCGGCGTCCGGGCAAGGTCCCAACCCGGAAACGCACTAAGAGAATTTCAAACTAGTCGCACGTTCGGGCATCGCGCCGATATTTTACGGCCGCCTCACCAAACCGTGATTTTTCGCTATTTCACAATTTAACGAGAAAATATAGGGTGGCACCGGGTGGCCCGCGATGGGCAGGGCATATGCAGTGGGGATTCCGCGATGAAATCGAACAAATGGGCTTTGGCAGCGATGTTGTTTGCCGGGGGCGGCTGCCTCGCGATGGCGGTCGCGTCGGCGCAGGACAAGCCGCACGCCGCGATCGGCGCCTGGGGCTTCGACACCGCCGGCATGGATGGAGCCGTAAAGCCGGGCGATGATTTCTTCCGCTATGCCAATGGCAAGTGGTTCGCCGGCGAGCAGATTCCGGCGGACCGCACCTGGATGGGCGTGATCCCGCGGCTGCGTATCCGGAGCGAAGAGCACATGAAAGCGCTTGTCGCCGGGTTGGAGGCGCGAGATCCGGCGTCGCTCACGCCGGAAGAGCGCCAGATGCGCGATTTCTACGACTCCTATGTCGATACAAAGGCCATCGAAGCCGCCGGGCTGAAGCCCGTCGAGAAAGATCTGAAACATCTTGCGGCGCTGAAGACGCATGACGACGTCGCGCGCGCGATGGGGGTGCCGGACGTCCAGGCAGGGAGCTTCTTCGCCACCTTCGTCGCCACCGACATCAAGAATTCCAGTGCCTATGTCATGTATGCCAACCAGTCGGGGCTCGGCATGCCCGACCGAGACTATTATATTCGCGACGACAAGGCCCTCGCCGAAACGCGCGATGCTTACCGGAAATATCTCGCCACGATGCTGACGCTGTCGGGCGCCAAGGACGCCGACACGCGCGCGGGCGCGGTGTTCGATCTGGAAACGCAGATTGCGCGCGTGAGTTGGGCTGCCGCGGATCGCCGCGATGCCGACAAGACCTACAATCCGATGACCATTTCGGAACTGGAAGCCTATGCGCCCGGTTTTGCCTGGAAGGATTACTTCGCGGCGCAGGGCTTGAGCACGAAAGGGCCGAGGGGCGACCGCATCGTCGTTCTATCGGAAAACACGGCCTTTCCGCCGCTCGCGGCGCTGTTCGCCAAAACACCCGTTCCGGTGTTGCGCGATTATCTGACGATCCATTATCTGCACAATTACGCACCCTATCTGCCGGCGCGTTTCGATGACGCGGACTTCGCGTTCTACGGCAAGGTGCTGGATGGCAAAACGCAGCAATTGCCGCGCGACACGCGCGCGATGCATGAGCTGGACAACCGCTTCGGGCATCCGCTTGGAAAGCTCTATGTCGCGAAATATTTCACCCCGGATGCGAAGGCAAAGGTGGAAGCGCTCGTCGACAATCTGCTCAAGGCCTACGACGCGGATATCCGCCAGCTTGACTGGATGACGCCGGCCACGAAGGAAAAGGCGCTCGAAAAGCTCCACGCCTTCAGGCCGCATATCGGCTATCCCGACAAATGGCGCGATTATTCGGGGTTAAGGATCGTGCGCGGCGACTTGATCGGCGATGTTCAGCGCAGCGACCTGTTCCAATGGCGCTTCGCGCTGGACCGCATCGACCAGCCGGTGGATCGCAACGAGTGGGATTTGACGCCGCCCACCGTGAACGCCGACTACCGGCCCGACCTCAATTCGATCTTCTTCCCGGCGGGCATCCTGCAGCCGCCGGTGTTCGATCCGAATGCCGATGATGCGGTAAACTATGGCGCGATCGGCGCCGTCATCGGCCATGAGATCAGCCACGGCTTCGACGATCAGGGCAGCAAGTTCGACGCCGCCGGCAATCTGAAGAGCTGGTGGACGGACGAGGACCGCAAGGCTTTCGACGCGCGCACCGATGCGCTCAGCGCGCAGTACGACAGCTATGAGCCGCTGCCGGGACTGCACGTCAACGGCAAGCTCACGCTGGGCGAGAACATCGCGGATGTCGCCGGTCTCACGATTGCGTACAACGCCTATCACATCTCGCTCGGCGGCAAGCCGGCGCCCGTGATCGATGGGTACACCGGTGACCAGCGGCTTTTCCTCGCCTATGCGCAATACTATCGGGCCAAGATGCGCGACAGTTTCCAGCGCCAGCTGGTTCTGTCGGATCCGCACAGCCCGGTGCAGTTCCGCGCCATCGGAACGCCGCGCAATCTCGACACCTGGTATGCGGCATTCGGCGTGAAGCCGGGCGACAAATACTACCTGCCGCCGGAAAAGCGCGTCCGGCTCTGGTGATCGCCTCTTGCGATCACCGGACGGGGCGACGTTCCGTCATTTGCCTGCGAGAACCCGGCGTCGCATGATGCGGCGCCGGCCGTTCGGGGCGGCGGCATGTTTGTAGCTGCCTGACCGAAGGGGATCACATGTCATCTCGCATCATCGCGCGCGCGGCGCTTGCCGCGGCGGTACTTGCGGCGTCGGCCGCGATCGCGGCTCCATCGCCTGCCGACTACGATCAGGCGCTGACCCTGCGCGACCGCTGGGAATATCTCACGCGCGATGTCGCTTTCCCGGCGACGTGGGTGAAGAAAAGTCACGATTTCGTCTATCGCAAGACGGTTGAAGGCGGCTTCGCCTTCGTGCGCGAAAATGCCGACACCGCACAGAAGCGGCCTGCCTTCGATCAGGCCGCTATAGCGGCGGCGCTCGGCAAGGCCAAGCATCAGAAATACGCGGCGCTGCGGCTACCGTTCGATTCCTTCGAATATTCCGACGATGGCAAATCGATCAGCTTCGAGATCGAACACGATCATTGGGCTTGCGCACTGGCGGCACCGAAGTGTGGAGTCGCCAAACGCAAGACACGGCCCAAGGGCTTCGATGTCGTGCGCGATCTGCGTGTTCCGGCGGACAATTCGCCGAAGGTTTCGCCGGACAAGCATTGGGAAGCGCTGGTTGAAAACGACAATCTCGTTGTCCGCCCAAAAGGCGGCGGCGCGGAGATCGTGCTCAGTCACGACGGCGCGAAGAAGAACTTCTACGATCCGGAAACCATCGCCTGGTCGCCGGATTCCAAGAAGATCGTGGCCTATCGTGTGGTGCCCGGCTTCCCGCGCTATGTGACGCGCGTTTTGTCGTCGCCGACAGACCGGCTGCAGCCGGAAGTGCGCACACAGCTTTATCCCAAGCCCGGCGACAAGATCGACCTTGAGCAACCGGTTCTGGTCAACGTCGCTGCGAAGAAAGAGATCGCCATTTCCAACGCGCTGATGCCCAACCCCTACCAGCTTGAGCATCTGGCCTGGCGCAAGGACAGCAAGACTTTTGCCTTTGAATTCACGCAGCGCGGGCATCAGCACGCGAAGATCATCGAGGTGAATGCGGATACCGGCGCGGCGCGCGCGGAAATTTCCGAAGACACCAAGACATTCATCTTCCAGGACCGTGGCTTCTGGCATGACGCGAAGGATGGTTCGGGCGAGGCCATCTGGCTCTCCGAGCGCGACGGCTGGGCGCATCTCTATCTCTATGACGGTAAGACGGGGAAGGTGAAGAACAAGATCACCAACGGCGACTGGCCCGTGCGCCATGTCGAGCATGTGGACGACGACAAGCGCCAGATCTGGTTCGCTGCCAGCGGCATGAACAAGGGGGAAGACCCTTATTTCGTCCACTACTACCGCATCAATTTCGACGGCACGGGCCTCACGCCGCTCACGCCCGCGAAAGCCAATCACGACGTCAGCTTCTCCGACGACATGAAGTACTACATAGACGTCTATTCCCGCGTGGACATGGCGCCGGCCGCCGAACTGCACCGCACCTCGGATAATTCGCTCGTGCGCGTCGTCGCGAAAGGCGACATTTCGCGCCTTATTGCGGCGGGCTTCAAATTTCCCGAGCCCTTTATCGCCAAGGGCCGCGACGGCAAGACGGATATCTGGGGCCTGATCGTCAAGCCGCTGAAATTCGATCCCACGAAGAAATATCCGGTGATCGAGAACATCTATGCCGGCCCGCATGACAGCTTCGTGCCCAAGACGTTCTGGCCGTTCGGCTATCACTCCGGCGGCGACAAGGTCATCGGCATGCAATCGCAAGCCGACATGGGCTTCATCGTCGTGCAGATTGATGGCATGGGCACGGCCAATCGCTCCAAGGCATTCCACGATGTCGCGTGGAAGAATGTCGGCGACAGCGGATTCCCCGATCGCATTCTCTGGCACAAGGCCGCGGCAAAGAAGTTCCCGTGGTACGACATCTCCAAAGGCGTCGGCATCTACGGAGGATCGGCGGGCGGGCAGAGCACGCTGGGCGCGCTCGTCTTTCATCCGGAGTTCTACACCGTCGGCGTCGCCTATGCCGGTTGCTACGACAACCGCATGGACAAGATTTCGTGGAACGAGCAGTGGATGGGCTGGCCCGTGGATGCGAGCTATGCGCGATCCTCCGGCATGGAGAATGCGTGGCGCCTGAAAGGCCATCTGCTGATGATCTTCGGCGAGCAGGACAGCAACGTCGATCCATCGTCATCGCTTCAGGTCGTGAACGCGCTCGTCAAAGCTGGCAAGGATTTCGACTTGCTGGAAGTGCCGGGTGGTGAGCACACCGTTGGCCGCTCCACCGGCCCCATATATTATGTGGAGCGGCGTCAGTTCGCTTTCTTCGTGCGCCATCTGCAAGGCGGCGAGACACCGGACTGGAACGGCATAGCGGCCGGCGCGAAAGCGGCGACACCGGGAAATCCCGCATCCGGCGCGGCAGCGGGACGTTAGCGCGAAGGTCTAGCCACGAAGCTTGTTCAGGGAGTCCCGCACCAGGCTTTCGGTGGCATCCAGTGTGGAAAGCACATCCTGCTTGAGGTTCGTGCGGCCTTTCGCATCGAGCCAGCGCTCCAGCGCCATAACATTGCCGCGCGAGATCATGCCGGCGACGAGATGGGGCCGCGCGTCCTGCGGATCGAGGCCGTATTCCGCCGCGATGTAACCCGCATAAAGCGCCAGCTCGCGCTTCTGATATTGCAACCAGCCGAACGCCAGCTCCGGGTCGCTGCGAAGCTGATAACCATAGGCGAGATTGCGCGCGGGCATGCTCTGTTCGGCGGTGGCCCAGCCGCCCGCCACCGCGCGGATGAAGTCGAAGAACGGAACGCCGCGTTCCCGTCCTTCCGCCACAAGATTTTCAAGCTCTGCAATCGCCTCGTCGGCCAGCGCCCCCGAAAGTTCTTTCTTCGATTTGAAATGGGTGAAGAGCGTGGCGACATGGATGTCGGCGGCGTCGGCGATGTCCGCCATCGCGGCGTCCGTGTAACCTTTTTCGGAAAACAGCCGGTAGGCCGCTGCGAGGATGCGCTCGCGCGTTTCGCGCTTGCGCTTGGATCGCCTGGGATATGCCGAATCCGGCTGGCTCATGCGCGCCAGATTATCGCTGCCGTTCACGCGCGCAATCCGCTCAATTGCTCCAGGATGTCCGCCGGGTAGGGCGAGCAATACGGCGTGATGCCGTATTCCTCGCGGATGGATTGTGCCGAACGCTGCCAGACGTTCTCCCATTCTATCCGCATCATCGGCGGCGTTTCGCGGCCATGCTTCCAGGCCGAGACGATCGTCTCCATCGCCAGGGTGAAACCCGCGGCTTCCCCGTCTGCCGACGCGGCGGCAATAAAGGCGAGGAACATCGCCGAATAGGAATGACCGAACTGCGCAAGCTGAAATGCGGAGATCGCGATTTCATGCAGCTGCGTCACGTCATAGCCGCCGACGATGTGCCACAGATCATGCGCCTGCAGGATGCGCGTGTTCAGGTAGTTGAGCGGCGGCATGAGCGTACCCAGCGCCAGCGCATCGCGGTCCAGAACTTCCAGATCGAACTTGTTGTCGGTGATCAGCCGATAGAACGCATTGCCGAGAGAGCCAATGGGGCATTTCGCAAGATCGTCTAGCTGCACACGCGCGGGCATGTGCGTGACGTCGATATCGGTCACCCCCGGATAGGCGAGGCACGCATCCGCGGCGCGTTGCTGGAAGTCGGGCGAGACGTGCGCGCCGAGCGCAGCGACATGCAGGGTGACGCCGCCTGCATCGAGAGATGCGCGCGTGTCGATCAGATTCCAGAACGCAGCCCAGAATTCGCGCGTCAGCGGCAACGGCGCTTTATCGGTCGCGGGCAGGGGAGCGGCCTTCACCGGCGTGCCGGACCACCCGCGTGCGATCGCGTCATATAATGTGCCGGTGTGCTCCGGCGCTCCGAAAGCCGCGCCCGCCAGAGCGGCAGCCAGCTTCAGACAGGCACTGGAGTCGCCGATCTTTGCTGCCTGGGCGAGGCGTTCCGCCTCTTTGGAAGAGATCAGCGTTCGCGCCATCTGCTCGAAAGTTGAATGGTCAAGTGCTTGATTCTTCTCAGTCATTTTCTGCTTCTCGGGCAGTGGGACGACCAAAATATCGCCAAGACGATAATTAGAGTCAACTATAATTATGTGTTCGTCCCCGGGTGCGTAGCGTCAAGGCCGTCCGCCCGCTACATCAGGCGCCATGAAATACGACGCGATTATCATCGGTGCGGGCCACAACGGCCTCGTCTGCGCTTTCTATCTCGCCCGCGCGGGCATGAAGACGCTGGTGCTGGAACGGCGCGACATCGTCGGCGGCGCGGCGATCACGCAGGAATTCCATCCCGGCTTCCGCAATTCGATGGCGAGCTATGCCGTCAGCCTCCTCAATCCGAAGGTGATCGCGGACATGGACCTGCACGGGCAGGGCCTGCGCATCGTGCATCGCTCGATTTCGAATTTTCTGCCGCTGCCCGAAGGCGGCGGCTTGCGCGTGGGCGGCGGACTGGAGCGCACACAGGCCGAAGTCGCGAAGTTCTCCCGCAAGGATGCCGAGCAGATTCCGCTCTATTACAACGCTATCGATCAGGCGGCCGACGTGCTGCGCG
>JBQCJO010000475.1:0-3241 GCA_051952735.1 Rhizomicrobium sp. | reverse complement strand
CGAGATTCTTCGCCGCGCTGGTCGAAAGATGGGCGCGAGATCGCGTTCGTGCGCCAGCCGGGGCGCGGTGGTGCGCCGGAGCCGCTGCTGAAACAAACGCCGCAGCCATGGTCCATCTGGGTCGCCGATTCAGCGACCGGTGAAGCGCACGCGGCATGGCAAAGTCCGGAGACGTTGCTCGGCTCCTATCCGGAGACGGAAGGCAATGCGAATTTGCATTGGGCGGCGGGACACCGGCTCGTCTTCCTCACCGATCTCGACAACTGGCCGCATCTTTATTCGGTGCCTGCCGACGGCGGCGAAGCGATGCTGCTCACGCCGGGCAATTTCATGGTCGAGCATGTGTCCGAAAGCCGGGACGGCCGGTTCATGATCTACAGTGCCAACACGGGCAGCGATGCGAACGATGATGATCGCCGTCATATCTTCCGCGTGCCCGTGGATGCGGCGACGCCGATTGCGCTGACCAGCGGCGATGGCCTGGAGACGTCTCCGGTTGCGGCGAGCGCAAACGCGGTGGCATTTGTTTCCGCCGGCGCGAAACGGCCGTTCTCCACCGGACTCGTCGGTATGGATGGGCAGGGCATGCACGATCTGGCCGGTGCAGCGCTGTCGAAGGAATTTCCGCTCGATGCGTTGGTCGTGCCCAGGAAAGTGACGTTCCAGTCGCCGGACGGCCTCACCATCCACGGCCAGCTTTTCCAGCGCGACGACGGCAAGACGAAGCCGGGAATCATCTTCGTGCATGGCGGTCCGCCGCGGCAGATGCTGCTGGGCTGGCATTACATGGACTATTACTCGAACTCCTATGCGGTGAACCAATATCTCGCCGCACACGGCTTTGTCGTGTTGTCGGTGAACTACCGGCTTGGCATCGGTTACGGCCATGCTTTCCACCATCCCGATCACGCGGGATATGCGGGCGCAGCCGAGTATCAGGATGTGCTGGCCGGAGCGCGTTATTTGCAGAAGGCCCCGGGCGTCGATCCCAATCGCATCGGCATCTGGGGCGGTTCCTATGGCGGTTATCTCACTGCGATGGGGCTGGCGCGCAATTCCGATGTGTTCAAGACCGGCGTGGATTTCCATGGCGTGCATGACTGGTCAGCCTTCATGAGCGCGTGGGTCGGCGATGCCGCGAAGCGTTATGAGAAAGGTGATCGCGACGAGGCGATGAAGGTCGCTTACGAGTCCTCACCTGTCTCCAGCATGAACGGATGGACATCGCCGGTGCTGCTGATCCATGGCGACGACGATCGCAATGTGAACTTCTCGCAAACCATCGATCTTGCTCGCCGGTTGGACGCGCGGCATGTGCGCTATGAAGAGCTTGTCATCCCCAACGACATTCATGGTTTACTGCGCCATGCGTCGTGGGACAAGGCCGACAAGGCAAGCGCGGCGTTCCTGACGAAAGAATTGCAGGCGCACTGAAGCCTCACCAAAACAAAAAGGGCGCGGAGATCATCCGCGCCCCTTGTCGTTCTGCGTCGAGGTTCAGCGCACGAAGACGCGCACTTCGCTCGAGGTGATCGAAGGATCAGTCGCCGAGGAAATGCCAAGCCGGGTGGCGGGCACGCCCATATCGGTCATGGAGCGCATCACATCCTGCGCATGGCGGCGCGCGCTCGTCTGCGCAAGCTGCACCGCCGAGGCCGTGCCGCGCGTGGGCGAGACGCCGACGATGTCGAAGCCGGCGCCAGGGCGCGCCTGCAAGGCCTGGCTGAGCGCGGTGTAGAGGATCTGCTGATATTGCACGTCCGCGCGGTCGAAGCGGATGGTGACCAGCGCCGCGCCACTCGGCGTGGCGCCATAGCTTGCCGGCGCCGTGGTGGACGCCAGCATCGGCGCGCCGAGTTCGGAGCCATAGAGCTCGCCGTTCTTGATCGCGCTGGCCAGCGTCGTGAGGTTGGCGCGTTCATTGGCGACGTAAGCGGTCTGGCGCTGAACGTCTTCGGAGATCTGCCGCATCAGGCGGTCGATGAGAACCACCGTCTGATCGGTTTCGTCTTCCAGCACCGAAAGCTGGCGATGGTCTTCATCCACCGCACCGGAGACGTTGTAGGTGGACTGGATGGTGTCCAGATCGAAATGCGCACGCGAGGCGGAGCCGGACACATCGGTGCCCAGCGCGTTCAGTGCGTTGATGTTCGCCGTCAGTTCGTCCAGCGAGGTCTGCGCGGAGTTCCACTGCGCGACCAGTTCCGGATTGCCGCGCGTCGTTCCCATCTGCAGATGAGTCGTGATGCGCGCCTTGGTGTCGTGATAGGACGAGGCCGAGGCACCGGCCTGGCCGCGCAGATCGGCCAGCCGCTGGGCGGCGCTCACGATCTTGTCCTGCAGGCCGGCGACGTCGGCGCGAAGCTGGCCAACCTTCTGGCCGACCGCCGTGCCGGTGTCCGTACCCGGTTCGATCGCCACAGGTGTGATGGAGATATTCGGTCCGGCCGCCACGCTGGCGCCGCCGGTACCGCCCGGAAGAGTTCCCGGCATCGATGCCGTTGCTGCCGGCGCTGCTGCGCTGCTGTCGGGAAGAGTGCCCGGCGCCGAAGTATCGGTGGCCGCAGCCTGGTCGCTGCTGCTGGAATCGCCGCCGAACATTGCATCGTCGATGCTGCCGCAGCTTGCGAGACCCAACGCCGCCGCTGCCAGGATAAGCGTCAAAACCCGCCGCGAGTCCGCCATTCTCAACATCTGTCTTGTCTCCGCTCGGGCGATTGAACCGCCCCCCGGCGCTGACTGCGCCCGAACGCATTTGCCCCAGCCCAAACCCCTTCAAAATGACAAGGCGGGCGCTCGCAGTCTTAACCACGCAATCACGCCCCGACAAGGCCGCGCAGGCGCGCAGGTTGGGGGAAATTTGCACGGGGCTACGGGGACTTGGCGGGTGTGACCCGAAAGTCGACGGCAGCGTTACCGACTCCTTGCGGGGGTCCGCCGAAACGGTTCCGGTCCGATCCAAAAAGGGTTGCTATTGCCAAGGCCGATGAATAGGTTGCGCGCCCTTGTGGACAGGCACCCGTAGCTCAGCTGGATAGAGCACCAGACTACGAATCTGGGGGTCAGGAGTTCGAATCTCTTCGGGTGCGCCATTTCCTTCCACTGTCCGACCCGGACACGGCTGACATCCAGCTCGACTACCTTGCTGCTACTAGATATGCGCCCACGAGATGGCTCGATGGCCGCAACCCGTCTGCGCGAAACTCTTGCGGACTGTAGGCTGCCAGGGACAAGCCACCAT
>JBQCJO010000474.1:0-7264 GCA_051952735.1 Rhizomicrobium sp. | reverse complement strand
TGTTGCTGTTCCTGCGGAACGTCCGCTCCGCGCTCGTTCCGAGTGTCGCAGTCGCCTTGTCGCTGATCGGCACGTTCGGCGTGATGTATCTGCTGGGGTTCAGCCTCGACAATCTGTCGCTCATGGCGTTGACCGTGGCGACCGGTTTCGTCGTCGACGATGCGATTGTCGTGTTGGAAAACGTCAGCCGTCACGTTGAGGCCGGGATGCCCCGGCTTCAGGCGGCGATCCAGGGTTCGCGTGAGGTCAGCTTCACGGTCTTGTCCATGAGCGTGTCGCTCATCGCGGTGTTTCTTCCGATTCTTCTTATGGGCGGTCTTGTCGGGCGGTTGTTTCACGAGTTCGCGCTCACGCTTTCCATCGCGGTTCTGGTATCGCTTGTCATTTCGTTGACGACGACGCCGATGATGTGCGCGTTTCTAGTGCGCAACGAAAACGAAGGCAGGCAAGGCCGCCTGATGCGCGCTTCCGAGCGCGCGTTCGACTATGCGCATCGCCTCTATGAGCGAACCTTGCGCTGGTCGATCGAGAATCCGGGAACAATCGTTTTCATTCTGCTCGTGACGGTGTGTCTGAATGTCTATCTGTTCATCGCCACGCCGAAGGGCTTTTTCCCGCAGCAGGACACTGGCCGCATGATGGGCGGTATTCGTGGCGACCAGAGCATTTCATTCCAGGCGATGGAAAAGAAATTCCGCGAGTTCATGTCGGTCGTGGGCAAGGATCCGGCCGTCGAGAGCGTTGTCGGTTTCACCGGTGGGGGAAGTGGTCGCGGCGCCACCAATTCCGGCTTCATGTTTGTGGCGCTCAAACCGGTATCGGACCGCAATGCGACGAGCGATGAGGTGATCGCACGGCTTCGCACGAAGCTTTCCGGTATTTCGGGCGCGCGCCTGTTCCTGTCCGTTCCGCAAGACATCCGCGCCGGGGGCCGCCAGAGCAATTCGCAATATCAGTACACGATACAGGCAGACACGCTGGACGAGCTGAACGAATGGGTGCCCAAGATTACTGAGGCACTCCAGAACGTGCCGGAGCTGGAGGACGTGGACTCAGACCGGCAGGACAACGGACTGGAAGTACAGCTCAAGATAGATCGGCAAACCGCTGCACGGTTGGGCGTTTCGCTGACGCAAATCGACAACACGCTCTACGATGCGTTTGGGCAACGTCAGGTTTCGACGATCTATAATGCGCTCAACCAATATCATGTCGTCATGGAGGTCGCGCCGGAGTTTTGGCAAAGTCCGGAAACGCTAAAAGACATCTATGTGAGTACCGCTGGCGCGCCGGCAAGTGGCACGCAATCGACAGGTGCGGTAGCGGGCACGACCGTGATCTCATCGGCGACTGCGGAAAGCGCGGCGCAGATCGCGTCGGACTCGGTTCGAAATCAGCAACTCAATGCGCTCACGAACAGTGCGCGCGGCGGTGCGTCCGCGGGATCATCCGTCAGCACGTCCCAGGAGACGATGGTGCCGCTTGCGGCGTTCAGTTCGTTCGGGCCCGGAACGACCCCGCTTTCGATCAATCATCAGGGCCCATTCGTGGCGACGACTTTCTCCTTCAACCTGCCGGAAGGAGAATCCCTCGGCGCCGCGACGGATGCCATTTATCGCACGATGGCGGCTCTGCATGCGCCGATTTCCGTCCATGGTGAGTTTGCCGGCACCGCCAAGGTGTTCCAGTCATCGATCGCAAGTGAACCGCTTCTGGTGCTCGCCGCGATCGTCGCGGTCTATATTGTTCTGGGCATTCTCTACGAGAGCTACATTCATCCGATCACCATTCTTTCGACGCTACCATCGGCCGGTGTCGGTGCGCTCCTCGCTATTCGTATCTTTGGCGCTTTCTTGCCCGCGCTGGGCCAGTTCACGCTGATTTCGCTGATCGGCGTAATTCTCCTGATTGGCATCGTGAAGAAGAATGCGATCATGATGATCGACTTCGCGCTGGAGGCGCAGCGCACCGGCGGCATGAATGCGCATGACGCGATCTATCAAGCCTGCATGTTGCGGTTTCGGCCCATCATGATGACGACCTTCGCCGCGATGCTGGGTGCTCTGCCCCTGGCCCTAATCACCGGCGATGGCGCCGAACTCCGCCAGCCCTTGGGCATCTCGATCGTCGGCGGCCTGCTGGTGAGCCAGTTGCTTACACTGTATACTACGCCGGTCGTCTATCTCTATTTGGACCGTTTCCGGGAACGCTGCAGGGCTCTTTGGCTCCGCTGGTACAACGGCCTTATGGGCGACGAAGATGGACGTCCAGCCGCCCCGGCGTAGGTTTACGATGTATTTCCAATGAGTTAGATCGAAAACGTTCTTTCGCGGTGCGGTGGCGTACCGAAAAAAGCTAACAGTTCCAAGGCGAAAGTTAGTGATTTTCTAACCGTTAAGTTGCTTGGCGCCTGACGTGACTGGTAGTTTCCCGGCCGGGTGGCCGGGAGCGTAATCTCCCGAGGTGTTTTCGGGGGTTTGGGTGTCGAAGGCGCAAGGGTTTACACGCGAGCTATCGCCGCGTTGCGCGGTCACATTTTTGTGTCTGCTGTTGACCGCTGTCTTTGCGGCACCTGTATCCGCAGCCCCGGCCGTGAATCTGCCGGGGGCCGTGCAACCGGGTCACGATCGTCCGCTTCCACAGCCGCAACCCACGCCGAATTTCGATTTCAGTGTCGAAGCGCCGCACCGCTCACCGGTTCCTCGCGCCGTGGATGAAATCAAATTCAAGCTGGTCGATATCCGGATCGAGGGCACCAAAACGCTTCCGGCGTCGCAGTTCCGCCCTCTCTATCAAGGTCTGATCGGCAAAGAGATATCCCTTGCCAACATTTTCGATGTCGCCGATGGCATCGAGAAGGAATATCGCAACGCGGGTTATCTTCTTGTCCGCGCCTATGTCCCACCGCAGCATGTGAGCGACGGCGTCTTCACAATTCAAGTCGTCGAGGGATTTGTCGAAAGCACATCCGTCGAAGGTGCAGATCCGAGAACCCAAAGCATTATCAAGGGCTATCTCGCGCCGGCGCTGAACCAGCGCCCGCTTCGCCTGGCCACTGTCGAGCGCGCGCTGCTGATGTCGAACGATGTGCCTGGCATCGCTGCGACAGGCGTTTTGCGTCCGGCGCCCAATGTACCCGGCGCATCGGATCTTGTTGTCACGGTTACGCAGCCCGAGATCACGGGAAGCCTCTCCGCGAACAATCGCGGTTCGCATTTCTCGGGAATCTGGACCGTCACGGGCACGGCACAATACAACGGTATATTCGGCGGCGACGCGCTCGATGCATCGCTTACGGTTGCGCCTCATTCCTTGCAGCAGCAACTGTCGGGTCAGATGCGCTATCGCACCGTATTGGGCGATGACGGGTTGGTCGGAAGCATGATCGGCGCAATCAGTCATGGTGCGCCCAGCGGCTCCATCGGCGCCGCGGAGATCCGCACCGACAGTTGGGCCGTTGGTCCCCGCCTGACCTATCCATTCGTTCGCACGCGCGACGAAACGCTCTCTATCGACGGCGGGTTCACGGTTCAGTCGGCGAAGGTGAAAATCCTCGGCGCGCCGGTAAGCCATGACGATTGGCGTGTGCTTGATGTAGGGCTGACCTATTCCACCGGCAGCCTGCTTTCAGGCTCGTTCTCTTCCACCCTTGATGTTGCGCAAGGCCTGCCGGTCTTCGGAGCATCTTCCAATCAGTCGCCGAGCCTTTCGCTGTTCGGCCGCAGTGTCTTCACCAAGCTCACCGGACTGGCGCGCTACACGAATACAAGCTTGCTCCCGTCTGGGTTCAGCTTCTCGATCACGGGTACCGGGCAATATGCAGCAAACCCGCTGATCACGGGCGAACAGATTCTGTTCGGCGGCACCCAGATCGGGCGCGGCTATGATCCGGGCGCGATCACCGGTGACAGCGGCATCGGCGGCGATTTCGAGCTGCGCTACGACACCCGTTACACCGAATGGAATATTCGCGGCATCGAACCCTATGCCTTCTACGACGCGGCGAAGGTGTGGAATCGCAATCGCCCGCCCGCAGCAGGCATCCCGTTGGATGATTTCTCGATCGCCTCCACGGGCGTCGGCGTTCGTTTCTGGCTGCCGTACAACATCTATGTCGATCTTGAAGCCGCGCGCACGCTGGACGCTGTGCCTGG
This sequence comes from Rhizomicrobium sp., assembly GCA_051952735.1. Lineage (GTDB taxonomy): Bacteria > Pseudomonadota > Alphaproteobacteria > Micropepsales > Micropepsaceae > Rhizomicrobium. Next base: position 3,110 of record JBQCJO010000474.1, on the reverse strand, counting down.
CAGCGACAACGGCAAGCGCGCCACCAAATTCCTCACTGACATCGCGATCACGTTCTGATCCCGAGGATAAAGACGATGAACAGAACCGGCTCGAAAATCCTCCACGGACTGCTCCTGGCGACCAGCGGACTCGTCGGCTCGACGGTCATCGCATCGACCGCCGCCATGGCAGGCGGTCCTAGCGGCGGCTCGGTCGCAGTCGGTAGCGCGACGATCGTCAACGCCAGCCCGACGCAGACGGTCATCAACCAGACGAGCAACAAGGCGCTCATCAACTGGAACAATTTTTCAGTTCCAGGCGGTTCGTCTGTCCAGTTCAATCAGCCGGGGAAGAAGTCGCTCACGGTCAATCGTGTTACCGGCCCCAACGCTTCGGTTATCGACGGCGCGTTACAGGCGAATGGCAATATCTGGCTGCTGAATGCCAACGGTGTGCTGTTCGGTAAGGGCAGCCAGATCAACGTCGGCGCGTTGCTCGCGACGACGTCCGATCTCAGCGACGATGATTTCAAGAAGGGCAACTACACCTTCAAGCCGTCTGCAAACGCAGATGCGTCCGTGGTCAACAAGGGCACGATCGTGGTCGGCCCTAAAGGGTCGGTAGTTCTCTCTGCTCCCCAGGTGTCGAATGAAGGTTTGATTCAGGCGAATCTGGGAACCGTCGTTCTCGGCGGTGCTAAGGCCTTCACGGTCGATATGACCGGCGATAACCTTCTGCGCTATCAGATCACCGCGCCTGTCGACAGCACTCCGAAAAACGCGAATGGCAGTGTCGCTTCTGCACTCGTGTCCAATTCCGGAACCATTATGGCCGCCGGCGGCCATGTCGTGATGACGGCCCGCGCAGCGCGCAATGTCGAAGATAACGTCATCAACAACACCGGTATGGTCGAGGCGACGACAGTCTCTTCCCACAATGGCGTAATCGATCTGGACGCGGGACCGGACGGCACAGTCAACAACAGCGGCACTCTCAACGCGTCCGGTTTGGCGTCGGGACAAACCGGCGGAGCGGTCAATGTCACCGGCGGCACGGTGAATATCGCCGACGGTGCGAAGATCGATGCGTCGGGCAATGCAGGTGGCGGCACGGTTCAGATTGGCGGCGGGTTGCACGGGCAGGGCACGCTTGCGCACGCGCAGAACACAACCATCGGTAAAGCGACGATAACCGCAGATGCCACCGGCAAGGGCAACGGCGGAACGGTCGCCGTCTGGTCGGACGGCACCACGAATTTTGCCGGCGCGATCAGCGCGCGCGGCGGTGTGCAAGGCGGCAATGGCGGCCAGGTCGAAACATCCGGTCACAATCTTGGCGTCGCCGCTTCGGCGAAAGTGGATAGTTCGGCACCGTTGGGACTGAGCGGCGATTGGCTGCTGGACCCGTTCACGATCAACATCCAGACGGGTGGCGCCGACGGCGTCGGCTCAACAACCGACACGGCCTTTATCGATCCGGCGGCCATTGTTTCGGCGCTTGGCTCCGGCGACGTCACGCTCGAAACCACGCTCCCTGCGTGCGGGACCGGCAGCATCACTGTCAGCAACAGCATCAGCTACACAAGCAGCCACACGCTCAGCCTTCTCTCGCAAGGTTACATCGAGGTCGACGCCAGCATCCAGAACAGCGGCACCGGTGCGCTGAACCTTGTCGCAGGTTGGGATGGCACCACCACGAATTTCTCCGGCGCGAGTCCTTCCAGCGCCTACGGCCAGAACGGCGTTGACGTTATAATCACCGGCACCAACGTTGCGGTGGGAAGCAAAGGCGGCCGGACATTGGTGGCCGGCGATTCCGTTCAGTTTGGTCAAGGATTCACCGAAAGCGTCCGTTTGGGCTATGCGTTCTCGGAGTTCGTCCCTGGCGGTGGTGGCGACATCCAGGTGCTCGCCCATGCCGGCGTCGTGTTCATGGCGAACGCTACGGTGATCATTGGAAATGGCAACGTGGCCGGAAACATCACCAGTCCGGTGACCGGAAACATCAGCATCTCCACCACCGGCCCAATCGACTTCAATACCGATCAGGTCAAGATCGGAAATTCGAACGGTTCTTCCGTCGCCAACGCGACCGGCAGTGTGAGCATCACGGCTTCCAGCATTACCGAATCCGCAAATGAGCCGCTCGAAGCCAGCCTGCTGAAGGATGTTCAGTACGGCGATGTATTCCTGGGTCTTACCAACAGTGACTACACATTCGATGCCGGCAATTCGCTCGGCGAATACAGCAGCAGCAAAGCTCTGACGATCGCCGTTTCCGGCAATCTCACCGTCACCTCCCAGATGCAGAACAGCGGCAGCGGCGCGGTAACGCTTCTTGCGGGCTGGGACGGTACGACCAATTTCTCGGCGCTCAGCGGTGCGGATGCCGTCAACGCCACGATCTACGGCAACGGCAACGGCACCGTTGTTCTTGAGGGTGCGAGCGTCGGCAGCGTGGGCGGCAAAACCACCGTTGCCGGCCATGCGGTCACTATTGAAAGCGACCAGGATAACAACGGCGCCGCGATCGGTTTCTGGAATGGCAGCGGTGGGGACATCTCCGTTCTCTCCAAGACCTTTGTCAGCCTCGATGGGGGAAGTGGCGTTGCCCAGATCGGCAACTATGGCGGATCCGCCAACATCAGTGTCATCGCGCTCGGCGATGTTACGCTGACCGGAGGCGAAGGCTATGCCCAGATCGGCAATGGTGGAGATGGGGCTTCTGTCAGCGGTGGTAATATCACCGTCAAAGCGGGCGGCAATATTGACCTTGAGGCCGATACAGATTGGGGCTCCGGCTACGTCCAGATCGGCAACGGTGGATCCGACGCCGATGACTCCAGCGGCAATATCAATGTCACCGCAGTCGGAAACATCACGCTGCAGGGCGGCCTGGAGGAGGCCTATGCACAGATCGGCAATGGCGGCTTGGTATCAGCCAATGGATCGGGTGCGATAAACATCACTGCCGGTGGCGATATCTCACTCACCGGAAGTGAGGGTTACGCCCAGATCGGCATGGGCGGCGAGGATGCCGGTACATCATCGGGCAACATTGTCATCTCCGCCAATGGAACGCTCTCGCTTACCGCGGAGGACAACTACGCGCAGATCGGCAATGGCGGTAA
>JBQCJO010000473.1:0-3454 GCA_051952735.1 Rhizomicrobium sp. | reverse complement strand
GTAAGCGACAGACGTGCCATGCCGGTGTTCATCGCATTCACGGCAACATCGGTCAGCGTCGAGATCGTACCGAGCCGCGAGAGCAACGTGCCCCATTGCGTCAGCGAGTCGATCGTCACATCCGCGGTGAGGCGGCTGCGCTTGCTGTAATCGATCGCGGTGCGATTCTTCCAATAGGCGGCGATCGCAGCGGCGGTCGCGGCGGCAGCGGCCTTCAGATTGCCCGGCGGCGTTCCCGGCACCGTGACATCGGGGATCGGCGGCGATGTGCCGAGGCCGATGCGCTTCAGCTTGATGATGGTCTGGCCGCCAGAGACGTTTAGCTGCGCGATCACCGCTTCTTCGGCTTTCACGCGCGACGCCGACGGCTCCACATCCTGCCATGTCGTCGTATCGAAATTGGTGTCCGCAAGATTTCCTTGATCGATGGGATCGCCATAGGGCAGCACCATCGGCAGCGCGGCATGCGAATAAAGCGGCGTGGCCCACGCCGCCGCCCATGCCGAACGCCCCGCCCATTTCGGCGAAAGCGCGAGAATCAGGATCGGATGGGTTTGCGCATCGCTGTAAGCCACGTTGGACTGGCGCAGCAGCCGGCGCACCGCCGCCGGATTGAACGTGTAGGTCATGTCGGCGACGTATTGCGTCGTCGAACGCCGCTCGTTCTGGGGCATGTAGCTGGCGATCAGGCGGGTGAGCGCGACATCATCCAGCGCGGGAACCTTGGCGACATCCTCCGGTTTCAGGAGCCGCTTCAGCACCGCTTGCCAGGCGCGCGCCTTGCCGGAATTGATGGCGATGGTCTGCGCCTCCACCGCCGAAGCGGCCTTGGCCTGCACCGGGATGTTGGTGACGGTGAAAGGATCCGCCGGACCGGCAGCCGAAGCGGAAGAAACCGGCGCTAAAGCCAGAAAAGCCAGAGCGGCGGCAATAAAGATATGGCGCATGTGGACCCTCAAGACCGAAGCAATATAAGTGGACCGCTCTTTCCGCGAAAGCGCTGGAAAGCCACAGGAAATGCCGTTCCTGTGCCAAGTTGGCGGCTTGTCAGGGTCGGACGGGCTGCTTAAACGGGGCCGTCGCGCCATCAGCAGGATTCCATGACGTCCGGCCGCAACGGTATCACCTATAAGGATTCCGGCGTCGATATCGATGCGGGCGATGCTTTGGTGGATCGCATCGCGCCCGCCGCGAAGGCGACGCGCCGCAAGGGCGCGGATGCGGATCTTGGCGGTTTCGGCGGACTGTTCGACCTGAAAGCGGCCGGTTTCAAAGACCCCATTCTCGTTTCCTCCACCGACGGCGTGGGAACCAAGCTCAAGATCGCCATCGACGCCAAGCTGTTCACCGGCATCGGGCAGGACCTCGTCGCGATGTGCGTGAACGACATCATCGTGCAGGGCGCCGAGCCGCTGTTCTTTCTGGACTACTACGCGACGGGCAAGCTGAACGTGGACGAGGCTGCCGTGGTGATCGAAGGCATCGCGCGCGCCTGCAAGGAATCGGGCTGCGCACTGGTAGGAGGCGAGACCGCGGAGATGCCCGGGCTGTATGCCAAGGGCGATTTCGATCTCGCGGGCTTCGCGGTGGGTGCGGTGGAACGCGGACATGTTCTGCCCAAGACGCGCGACATGGTGGCCGGTGATGTGCTGATCGGCGTGGCGTCCAGCGGCGTTCACTCCAACGGTTATTCGCTGGTACGCAAGGTTGTGAGCGATTCCGGGCTGGACTGGGACGCGCCCGCGCCATTCGACAAATCGCGCAAGCTGGGCGAAGCGCTTCTGGCGCCGACGCGGCTTTATATAAAGAGCGGGCTGGAAGCGATCCGCGCCGGCGGCGTGAGAGGTTTCGCGCATATCACCGGCGGTGGCATCACCGAGAACCTGCCGCGCGCCTTGCCGGATGGACTGGACGCGGAAATCGATCTTTCGACGTGGATGCCTTCGCCCGTGTTCGGCTGGATGGCGAAATCCGCCGGCATCGAAGAACGCGAGATGCTGCGCACGTTCAACTGCGGGCTGGGCCTGATCGCGATTGTTTCCGAGAAATGTGCCGGTCATGTGATCGACGCGTTCCAGGAGAGCGGCGAGCGCGCGACGCGCATCGGCCATCTCATCAAGGGCGATGGCGAAGCGAAGGTTCGCTACAAGGGCGCGCTGAAACTGTGAGCCGGGTTCGGGTCGCCGTGCTTATCTCCGGGCGCGGCAGCAATCTTCAGGCTCTGATCGATGCCGCGAAGGCGCCGGACTATCCGGCGGAAATCGCGCTGGTGGTTTCCAACAAGGAAAATGCGGCGGGGCTTTGCGTGGCGCAGAACGCGGGCATTCCCACGCGCGTCATTCCACATCAGGATTATGAGAACCGCGAAGACTTCGACCGCGCGATTGACGCGGCGCTGCGCGCAGCAAGGATCGATCTCATCGCCGAAGCCGGCTTCATGCGCATCCATTCCGAATGGTTCGCGAAGACATGGGAAGGCAAGGCGCTGAACATCCACCCGTCCCTGTTGCCGCTGTTCCCCGGCATCCGCGTACATCAGCAGGCGCTGGATGCAGGCGCGACGGAAAGTGGATGCACCGTGCATTTCATCGTGGCCGCACTCGACAGCGGGCCGACCATCGCACAGGCCGCCGTGCCGGTGCTGCCGGGAGATACGGTGGAAACGCTCGCCGGACGCATTCTGGTGGAAGAACACCGGATCTATCCGGAAGCGCTGAAACTCGTCGCTCAAGGGAAAGTGAAACTGGAAGGTGGACGCGCGGTCTTCGCATGACGATACTTTCCGTGACGCACCGCACGGGGGAAGCCATGCCGCGTATCGTCCGGATAGTCTTCGCGCTCGCACTTCTGGGAACGACGGCAACGCTTCCCGCTCGCGCCCACGATGCTACGAACCAGCAAAGCTTTTTCGTTCTCATCTATTCCCAAGGCCCCTCCTGGAAATCCGGCGTGCCGATGGCGAAGCAGGGACTCGGCAAGCATTTCGCCTACATGCTGTCGCTGCGCGACACGCACAAGCTCTTCCTCGCCGGCCCATTGCGGGATGCAAATGGCGGACTGATCCTGCTGCGTGCGAAAAGCATGGACGATGCGAAGACCATCATGGCGCAAGATCCGGCGATCATGGCCGGTGTCTTCGTCGGCGATGTGCACGCTTGGGAGGCGCCGGTCGATTCCGGCAAGACGGCGAAAGACTTTCTCGCGCAGCCCGAATAGAAATCACCCGACCAGCTTTTCGGCGCTCAATTCCTTGCGCCATGCCGCTTCGCGCTCTTTCAGCAATTCACCGATGATGAGCGCGTTGTCGTCCTTCACCTCTTCCAGAACTTCGTATGCGAAGGCGGCTTCGCCCTGCGCGTTCCAGGCCTTCTGCACATCGGGATTGGGAAATCCGTTCATGCGAAGCTGGAACCAGAGCGAATTCTGCTGCTTCTCAAGATTGCGCGAGGTGCTT
>JBQCJO010000472.1:0-3757 GCA_051952735.1 Rhizomicrobium sp. | reverse complement strand
CTTCATGATGATGGCGTTGGCGTCGTCTGCGGTGAGGTTGAAGCTCTCGAGCGCGCCCGGCACGCGCACGCGCTCCTTTTCCTTGTTGGTCTCGTAGTAGCCGATGAGATCGTCGGTGGCGCAGCCGGCGAGATCCTCAACCGTCTTGATCCCGGCTTCGCCCAGGGCGACCGCGATGGCGGCCGTCACGCCCGGCACATCCAGAACATCGTCGTCGACGCCGAGTTCCTTGCGCTTGTCGTCGAGCTCCTTGTTCTTGGCCTCGATGAATTCGAGCGCGCGCGTCTGGAGCTCCTGCGCGGTCTCCTCGTCGAAGCCCTCGACGGAGGAAAGTTCGTCGATCGGCACGAAGGCCACATCCTCGATGGATGCGAAGCCTTCCGAGGCGAGCAGCTGCGCGACGGTCTCATCCACGTCGAGCGAGTCCATGAACAGCGTGGTGCGTTCGGCGAATTCCTTCTGGCGGCGCTCCGATTCTTCGGCTTCCGTCAGGATGTCGAGCTGCCAGCCGGTGAGTTGCGACGCCAGACGCACGTTCTGGCCGCGGCGGCCGATGGCGAGCGACAATTGCTCGTCCGGCACCACGACTTCGGTGCGGTGGGTGTCTTCGTCGAGCACCACCTTGGAGACTTCCGCGGGCGCCAGCGCGTTGACGATGAACGTCGCCGCTTCCGTGGACCACGGAATGATGTCGATGCGCTCGCCCTGCAGTTCCTGCACCACCGCCTGCACGCGCACGCCGCGCATGCCGACGCAGGCGCCGACCGGATCGATGCTCGAGTCCTTGGAGATCACCGCGATCTTGGCGCGGCTGCCCGGGTCGCGCGCCACTGCCCGGATCTCAATGATGCCGTCATAAATCTCAGGAACTTCCTGAGCGAAGAGCCGCACCATGAATTGCGGATGCGACCGCGACAGGAAGATCTGCGGCCCGCGAGTCTCGCGGCGCACGTCGTAGATATAGGCGCGGATGCGATCGCCGGTGCGGAAGGTCTCGCGCGGGATCATCTCGTCGCGGCGCACCACGCCTTCGGCGCGGCCCAGATCCACGACGACGGAGCCGAACTCCACGCGCTTGACGATACCATGCACGATCTCGCCAATGCGATCCTTGTATTCGTCGTACTGACGTTCGCGCTCGGCATCGCGCACCTTCTGCACGATCACCTGCTTGGCGTTCTGCGCGTTGATGCGGTTGAAATCGACCGGCGGCAGCGTCTCGGCGATGATGTCGCCCACCATCGCGGCGGGGTTGCGCGCCTTGGCATCGGCGAGGCTGATCTCGGTCTTGTCGTTCTCAACCTGCTCCACGACATGGAGATAGCGCGAGACATGCGTCTCGCCGGTCTTGGGGTCGATATCGACCTTGATCTCGTTCTCGGCGCCGTAATGGGCCTTGGCCGCGCGCTGCATGGCTTCTTCCATCGCGGCGATGACGACCGCCTTCTCGATGTTCTTGTCGCGGGCAACAGCGTCCGCGATCTGCAGCAATTCTGTTCTGTTGGCGGCAATGGCGGCCATTCTACTTCTCCTGTTTGGTCGCTCCGGCTCTCGCCGACGCTCCGTTCCTATTGAGCCTTTCGGGCTTTCAAATCTTCCTGAATGAGTTTGTCGGTAAGAACCAGTTTCGCTTCCGCGATTCCGCGAAAGGGAAATTTGAAACGCTTGCCGTCGGCTTCGACCATCACGTCGTTGCCGTCGAGGCCGAGCAGCATGACCTTGAACTTCTTGCGGCCGCTTTCGTCCGAGTTGACGAGGTCGATCCGCGCCTCATGACCGGCCCAGCGAGCGAAATCGGATTGGCGCGTCAGCGGACGGTCGATGCCCGGAGAGGAAATCTCCAGATTGTATTCGCCGTCGATCGGATCTTCCGTGTCGAGGAACTCGGACAGAGCGCGGGAAAGCTTCGCGCAATCTTCCACATTCATCGTGCCGTCCGGGCGCTCGGCCATGATCTGCAGCGTCTTGGTTTTGCCCGCCATCAGGCGCAGGCGCACGAGCCGGTAGCCCGCGGCTTCCACCGCAGGTTCGATGATCGGCTGCAAATGCGACAACTGCGAGATAATGCGCGTTACTCCGGGTCCAAAGACAAAAGCCTTTCCCGCGCGGCGATCCTTTCGGACCGCCACACAACAGTACTTTCTGTTGTCTGGGATAGCCGGGGATATACGCCCCGAACCCCGGAATTACAAGGCGTCAGAGCCTGCGAAATCGCAGGAAAGCCGGGATTCCATGCAATTGCTTGGCTTCGTAGCGGGTCTGGGGCCAATCGGGCGTGCGCTGTTGCCAGTCCGATGCGCGCGTTGCGGTCCACGCGAAGGCCGGATGGGCCATCAATATCTCCAAGGTGAACTCCAGCAGCGGCGCATCGTCGGAGCCGAAGCGCAATTCCGCGCCCGGTTTCATCACGCGGGCGAGTTGATCCAGCATTTCGATTTGCAGGAAGCGGCGCTTGTGATGGCGCAGCTTGGGCCAGGGATCGGGAAACAGCACGAAGACGCGACCCAAGCTTGCGTCCGGTAACGCGGCGATGATGTCGCGCGCATCGTCCATATAAAGACGGATGTTGTTCGCGGGTTCGTCTTCGATCTTCGACAGAAGCTTGGCGACGCCATTCACGAACGGTTCCGCACCGATCAATCCGACGCGCGGATGATTCACCGCTTGCCAATATAGATGCTCGCCCGCGCCGAATCCGATCTCGAGCCAGACATCATCGACATTGTCGAAGTATCGCTTCGGATCGGCACCGTCGCGCAGTTGCGGCGTCAGCTTGGGCAGCAGCGTTTCGAGCAGATGCTCCTGGCGGACGGAAAGGGCTGGGCCTTTCCGCCGTCCATAGAGTTTGCGGCGATAGCGTTCGGCGTGTTCGGATGACATCGCGCCGCTCATCCTTCGACAAGCTCAGGATGAGGAGTAACCACAATCCTCATGGTGAGCTTGTCGAACCATGAGCTTGCCGATGCACAACTTCAGAATTCGGATTTGATCTTCGCGGCGAGATCGGTCTTTTCCCACGAGAAGCCGCCGTCCTTGTCCGGCTCGCGGCCGAAATGACCGTAAGCCGCCGTGCGCGCATAGATCGGCTTGTTGAGATCCAGATGCTCGCGGATGCCGCGCGGCTTCAAGTTCATGATCTGCGGCAGCAAGGCTTCGATCTTGGCTTCATCGACTTTGCCGGTACCATGCGTATCGACATAGACGGACAGCGGCTCGGCAACGCCGATCGCGTAAGCGAGCTGGATCGTGCAGCGGTCCGCAAGGCCCGCGGCCACGACGTTCTTCGCCAGATAGCGCGCGGCATAAGCGGCCGAGCGATCCACCTTGGTGGAATCCTTGCCGGAGAAAGCGCCGCCGCCATGCGGGGCCGCGCCGCCGTAGGTATCGACAATGATCTTGCGGCCCGTCAGACCGCAATCGCCATCCGGCCCGCCGATCACGAAAGAGCCGGTCGGATTGATGTGCCAGACAGTTTTGTCGTTGATCCATTCCTTCGGGAGCGCCTGACGGATGTAAGGCTCCACGATCTTGCGGATGTCATTCGACGTCTGGTCTTCGCTGGTGTGCTGCGTGGAAAGCACGATCTGCGTTGCTTCCACCGGCTTGCCGTTTTCGTAGCGCAGCGTGACCTGGCTTTTCGCATCCGGCTGCAGCACCGGCTCCTTGCCAGAATGACGCGCATCGGCAAGCAGCTTCAGAATCTTGTGGCTGTAATAGAGCGGCGCCGGCATGAGCGCCGGTGTTTCGGTGCAGGCAT
>JBQCJO010000471.1:0-2954 GCA_051952735.1 Rhizomicrobium sp. | reverse complement strand
CAACACCATGATCGATACCTGGGCGACGGTCGGAAGCTGTGCGCAAGTGGGCTCGGATTGTCACATTTCCGGCGGCGCAGGCCTTGGGGGCGTACTCGAGCCATTGCAGGCCGCGCCCACGATCATTGAAGACAACTGCTTCGTCGGCGCTCGCGCGGAAGTGGCTGAAGGCGTGATCGTCGGCGAAGGTAGCGTGCTCTCAATGGGCGTCTTCCTCACCGCCTCCACCAAGATCGTGGATCGCCACACCGGCGAGATCTTTCGGGGCAAGGTACCGCCCTATTCCGTCGTCGTCTCCGGCTCGATGGGCGGTGGACCGGACAAGCCCGCGCTCTATTGCGCCGTCATCGTGAAGCGCGTGGACGAGCGCACCCGCGCCAAGACCTCGATCAACGATCTGCTTCGGGACTGACATGATCGACGCCGTTGCGCTGTCGCAAGATCTCATCCGGTGTCCGTCCGTGACGCCGAAGGATGAAGGCGCGATCGCGATCGTCGAGAAAGCGCTGACGGCTCTCGGCTTCACCTGCAAGCGCATGCGGTTGCAGGCGCCCAGCAGCGAAGCGGTGGAGAATCTTTACGCGCGGCTCGGCACGACTTCGCCGAATTTCTGCTTTGCCGGCCACACCGATGTTGTGCCTGTCGGCGATGCGAAAGCCTGGCGGCACGATCCATTCGCGGCGCAGATCGACGGTGGCACGCTCTATGGGCGCGGCGCGGCGGATATGAAGTCCGCCATCGCTTGCTTTATCGCGGCGGTGGAGCGCGTGTTGGCGAAAGGCAGACCGAAAGGTTCCATCAGCCTGCTCATCACCGGCGACGAAGAGGGCATCAACATCAACGGCACAAAAGCGGTGCTGGAGGTGCTGCAGAAAGACGGCGAACGCATCGATCATTGCCTTGTCGGCGAGCCGACGGCCACCGCGCGCACCGCCGACACGATCAAGATCGGACGCCGCGGCTCCATGCGCGTGACGCTGACCGTGACCGGCGTACAAGGCCACACCGCCTATCCGCAGAACGCGCTCAATCCCATTCCGATCATGGCGGCGCTGATAACGAAGCTCTCCGAGCCTCTCGATTCGGGGTCCGCGCATTTCCAACCGTCGACCCTTGTGTTCACCACGGTCGATGTCGGCAATCCGGCGGGCAATGTCTCGCCCGCGCAGGCGCGCGCGTCGCTGAATATCCGCTTCAACGATCTGCACACACCGGAAACGCTGCTACGCCGCATCGAGCAGGCCGCGCATGACATCACCTCCGCGTTCGGCGGGGAATGTGCGATTGAATCGAGCGTGAGCGGCGTTTCCTTCATCACGCAGCCGGGACCTTTCACAGATCTGCTGGGAAATGCCATCGCCAAAGTTACAGGTGTGTTTCCGCAATACTCGACGACGGGTGGCACATCCGATGCGCGCTTCATCAAGGACATATGCCCCGTCGCCGAAATTGGCGTGCCGGGCGGCACCATGCACAAAGTCGACGAATGCGTTCCGGTCGAAGAACTTCACCGCCTCGTCGATGTCTATGAATCGATCCTGAATTCCTATTTTGCGAATCCGCCCGGATGAGCGACGCCGCTATCGGCATTTTCGATTCCGGTATCGGTGGGCTGACGGTTATGCGCGCCTTGGTCGCGCGTTTGCCCGACGAAGAGTTCATCTATCTCGGCGACACCGCGCGGCTTCCTTATGGCACCAAGAGCGGCGACACCGTCACGCGCTATGCCGTGCAGGCCGCCGGCGCGCTGATGAGGCGCAAAGTGAAGATGCTGGTGGTGGCGTGCAACACGGCGTCCGCCGTCGCGCTGCCCGCCTTGCAGGAAATGTTCGCGCTCGTGCCTGTCGTCGGCGTGATCGTGCCCGGCGCGGAAGCGGCCGTGAGCGCCGCGCCCGAAGGCCCCATCGCGGTCATCGCCACCGAAGGCACGGTGAAAGGCGGCGCTTATGTGCGCGCCATCGAAGATCACGGCCGCTCCATCCCCGTGATCCAGCAGGCCTGCTCGCTGTTTGTTTCGATTGCCGAAGAAGGCTTGCTCGATGGCGACATCGCCGAAGCTATCGCGCGCCGTTATCTCGATCCGCTGCTCGCCGCGGTGCCGAAGCCAAAGGCGCTGGTTCTGGGCTGCACGCATTTCCCGGCGCTGAAGGCCACCATCGCGAAAGTAACGGGACCGGACATCAAGCTGGTGGACAGCGCTGACACGACGGCGAAGGCTGTCGAGAAAATCCTGCGTGAGAAAAATATCGAGCGCGCGAGCGGTACGAAACCGTCGCACACCTTCCTCGCCACCGATGCACCGGACCGTTTTGCGCGCGTCGGTGAAATCTTCCTCGGTCAGCCCATTGATCCGGGCCGCGTCGAGCTGGTCGATCTTCAGTAATCCACGCCGACGAGATAGAGCCCTTCGGGCGGCGCAACGACACCGCAGGCGGAGCGGTCTTTCGCTTCCAGCGCATCGCGCATTTGCGACGGCGGCCATTTGCCTTCGCCGACCATCTTCAGCGAGCCCACCATCGAGCGCACCTGATTGTGCAAAAAGCTGCGCGCCGAGGCTTCGATATGAATCTCATCGCCCGCGCGGCGTACGTCCAGACGATCCAATGTCTTCACCGGTGATTTCGCCTGGCATTCGGAGGATCGGAACGTCGTGAAATCATGCTGCCCGACGAGATGCTGCGCGCCCGCATGCATCGCCTCTGCATCGAGATTGCGCACGACATGCCAGACACGGTTTTTGTCCAGCACCGGCGGCGCGCGGCGGCAGAGGATGCGGTAGAAATAATGCCGCCCGGTGGCGGAAAATCGCGCATGAAAATCCGGCGCGGCCGTTTCCGCCAGAAGCACGGACACATTGGATGGCCGCAAAAAGTGGTTCAGGCCATCGCGGATCTTGTCGGCGGCGAAGTCTTTCGAAAGATCGAAATGCGCCACCTGCGCCATGGCATGCACGC
>JBQCJO010000470.1:0-2935 GCA_051952735.1 Rhizomicrobium sp. | reverse complement strand
CGTCTGAACGCGCCGATCGAAAGCTCGCGCGTGGGGTATGCGACGCGCAGCGTCACTTTCTCCAAGGGCGGCGGATCCATGACGGTGGGCGCGGTGTTTGCCGACGGCGCGACAGGACAGGTCATCGCAGAAGCAGTCGATCGCCGCTATCCGGCGAGCGTGTGGGGCATCAACAACAATGTGAGCAACATGGCGCAGGCACGCCAGGCTTTCACATATTGGGCGCAACAGTTGCGGGACCGCCTGAGCGAAAAACAGAATTCCACGAAATAAACGGCTTGGACCAAGGTCCAATTGAGGCAATGCCGGCAAATTGGCCCACTGCTGCATCCAAAGGCGCCCGGTGGAGCGATCTCTCCCCCTAAGCTCTCACGCCGCCGGGTGCCCGCGGACCCATCGAGTGAGTCTGCCTTGCGAAAATTCCTGCTTGCCTCTCTTGTTCTGTTGTCGTCCGCTGCCGCCTATCCGGCGGATGCCGTGGAAACGGGTATGAGCCCCTATCTGAAAGGGTTCAGCGGTTTCATGGCGGGCTATGTGCCGCCGGAATCCGGCGTCTATCTCACCGATATCTACTATTACTATCACGGCTCGGCGGGCGCCGAAGTGCGCAACGGCAATGTCGAACTCGGCGTCGATGTGACGATGAATGCCGATGCGCTGCTCGGCACCTATGTCACGGATCTCAAAATCCTCGGCGGGACGTATGCGTTCAGTGCCGCTGCCGTGTATGCGTGGGCGGATATTGGCGCGTCGGTCGTGACACCGCTTGGGGCATTGCAGGTTTCCGAGAGCCAGAATGGCTTTTCGGATTCTCTCGTCGCACCGCTGATACTTGGATGGCACGAGGGAAATTTCCATTGGTCGGTCTCCACGCTCTTTCTTGTGCCCACGGGTGCCTACGATCCGCATGAACTGAGCGTCGGCCGGAACATCTGGGCCTTCATGCCGCAATTCGCGCTCACTTATTTCAATCCTGCCGATGGATGGGATCTATCGGCCGCCGTCACCTATGTGACTCAATCGAAGAACGACGCGACCGACTACCAGTCCGGCGATCTGCTGCATGTGGACTGGGCCATCGGAAAACGCTTCGGCGCGGGCCTGGCATGGGAAGCCGGCGTACAGGGCAATATGGTGGAGCAGGTCGGCGCGGACCGCGGCAGCGGCGCCAAGCTTGGCCCCTTCAAGGAGCAGGCCTTCGGCATCGGGCCGGCACTGGGCTACAGCACCAAATTCGGCAACACGCCAGTGAGCTTCAGCGCGAAGTGGGAACACGACTTCAGCACGCGCAACACCTTCGAAGGCGATGTTGTCTCAGTGAATGTCACGGCGTCCTTTTGATGCGTACCCTCCCTGGCGCGGAGAGAAATCTCCGCGTCCTTTTCCACGAAACGCCAAGAGGCCGCGCAATTCCTGCGGTTAGACTTAGGTCCAATTGAGACAAGGCGGTTCGCGCGCCCATCATCCTCTCGCGAAGGATGGTCGTTCGGCACACCCCAGCCCCTGAAGCCGCCTCTCTCCTTCCACCATGCGCCAGTGGATTCTGGGCAGTACCGGAGGTCGTTGATGCACTCTCTCGATGTGTTAACGCGCTTCTGGGATGAACTGGTCTCGCGACCCTCGGGTCCACTGGCGTTTCGTTTCATTCTGCAGCCGGTGATGGCGTCACTGCTTGCGATCCGTGACGGATACAAGGACGCGCGCGACGGCCGCTCGCCTTATCTTTGGACCATTCTCAGAGACAAGACGCGACGTGGACCGCGATTGCGCGAAGGCATCAAGGCCGTGACGCGGGTTCTGTTACTGGGCGTGGGCATGGAGGCGATCTACCAGTTCATCGAGATCAAAGCGTTTCGGCCGCTGGAGATGGCCGTCATCGTCGTGGTTCTGGCATTTGTGCCTTATCTCATCATGCGTGGCCCGGCAGAACGCATTGCGCGCCGCTGGCTGAACAGAGCTCGCGCTTCCGACCGTTCGCCAACGATCCGGCACGGTTGAGGGAGGCGCCATGTCCGTCGGCGCGATCTTTCAGCGATTCATGTCCAGACCGGTCGAAGATCAAGCCGATCTGTTTCCCGTCACACACAATCTGAAGCCCCGCATCGACACATCGGTGCGCGCCGCCGCCCTGTTTGACGGTGGCCCTCCGGCGCAGCTCCAGATCTGGGCCGGGTTGATGAGTCCGGGAAAGCCGAACTACGCATTTCGTGCGCTGGTCGCGATATGTGCGGGGTGGATTCCGCTTTTGATTCTGGCAGCGGCGCAGAGCGTTTTTCTGCAGGACGGTGCACTGAATTCCTTTCTTACCGACTACGGCGTGCACGCACGTTCGCTGATCGCAGCGCCGCTGCTGCTGCTGGCGGAGGCGGCGTGCCTGCCGCGGCTCAGTGCAATCGCCCGCCATTTCGGCGATGCGGGGCTTATAAGGCAATCGGACCGTGATGCTTTTCGCGCCGTCGAAGCTTCCACATTGCGCCTGCGCGACTCGGCGCGGCTGGAGATCGTGGTCGTTGCGATCGCGATAACGCTGGTGGCGACGCTGGCCATCACCGTTCCGCTGCACTTCTTTCCGCAATGGCATCGTATGGGCGTTGGAACGGAGGCATCCATTTCCCCGGCCGGCTTCTGGCACAGTTTTGTCAGCGTGCCGATCTTGATGATCCTGCTGGTGGGATGGCTCTGGCGCCTGGCGATATGGACGCGGTTCCTCTTTCTGATATCGCGCCTGCAATTGCGGCTTGTGCCCGCCCATCCGGACAGGGCCGGCGGGTTGAAGTTTGTTGGGATTTCCGTTCAGGCATTTTCGTTCGTTGCTTTTCCCATGGCTGCCATCGTCGCCGGCACCGTCGCCAATCGGGTGATGCACGACCATGCGGCAATCCTTTCGTTCCGATACGTCCTTCTGGGTTTCGATGTTCTTGTTGCGGCACTGTTT